>CAZEOE010000001.1:0-41358 GCA_964513665.1 Candidatus Woesearchaeota archaeon
CCCGAAGTAATTTATAAATGTTTTTAAATGGTTATTATCATCATTAGCCAAGGGTGCGTAGTTAAGTAATAAAGTATATATAGAACCCTATTTTAACACATTATGCTATACAAAGAGGTTGAAGAAAGAAGAAGAAAGTTAATAGAATTTATAAGGAAAAATCCTCAAACAACACATAAGGAGATAAAAAAGAAGCTTCACTTAAAGGTAGAAAAAATTTATCCTAAGGGTATGGGGGAAGCTTTCAAAGAAGCAGGTGTTAGAGCACCTAGGACATTTAAGATTAAAACAAAGGAAGAAAAAATAGACATTCTGTTAAGTTATATTCGCAAAAATCCAAGGTCTAGGGGACACACAATAAAAAAACACACAAAAATAAATTTTCAGACGATATTTAAGAACACGGAAGAATTATTCAAAGTGGCAGGCGTGGAATATTCTAGAAAAATGGATAATAGAACGAGAGAACAAAAGAAAAAAGAAATAATTAACCTAATAAAAGCTAAACCTTTAGTAACAATAGAAGAGATGATGAGTTTAACTTCAACAAATTTTTACAATTTTTTTGACAATATCGAAGAAGCATATAATCTGGCAGGAGTTAAACCAACAAAAGGCCATTTAAAAAGAAGAATAAAGAAAATAAAAGAAGTCACCGACTTTATTAAGCAAAATCCAACAGCTACGCAAAGAGAGATAAATCTAAGATGTAAAACGCATATACAGTTATTATTTAAAGAAGGTATATTTCAAGCCTATAGGGAAGCAGGGGTACGATACCCCTACGAAAGAATTACTCTTTATGGTTCAGCCATAAAATCAATAAAAACTAGAGCGAAAGAATTTGAAGATAGAATTGCAATGAAATTATCTGGATATGGTTTAGTCAACCGTTTAGTAAAAACAAATAGAGGTTTCGCAGATATTATTTTTGAAAGAAATGGAAAACTGGCGATAATTGAAATAAAAGACTACTTGGCGAAAGAAGTGTCACAAACAGATATAAAGCAACTAAACAAATATCTTGAAGACAGGAGTTGCGAAATAGGTATTCTTATTTGCCACAAGAAACCAAAAAAAGATAGATTTTTAATCGGTGAAAATAGAATCTTTTTGGTGGAGGAAGGGGAGTTAAGCAAAATTCCTCTAATATTAGACAAGGGTCTGTATTTCAATGGTTAGAATATCTGCCTCCAGAGCAGCAGATGGGGGTTCGATTCCCTCCAGGCCCATAAATGAATCGAACTTAGCGAGATTCATTACATGTAGTGTCGCATCTACGGGAAAAAAGATTGCGCACAATCTAAAAGTAGTTTTCTCAACTCATAGAATATCCCTCTCTAAAAGAGCTTGTATTTCTGTTTTCCTCCGGCCAAGTTCGATAACAGCTAAGATAAAAACTACTTTTTATCTTTTATAAAACTCAAATAATATTGAACATCTTGTTTAACTCTAATAAAATATTTAATCTATTAAATTATAAAATTTTATGGATAATCTTAGGAATTTTAATCGTATTAATCATTATCATAGCAATAGGAAAAGCTTTCGAGCCAATAATTGATGCTCTAAATCCAATTAATATTGCAAGAGGCTTCAAATAATCTGAAGCAAAGAAATAAATATTCTAACCTCTTCAGTAAAGTGGTGCTAGCCAGATACCGGCAGACGGGTTAGTTAAATGGCGTTCTCGCATGAGGAAACTTAAGTGTTTCAAGTTGACCAGCCAAATTTAATCGAAAGATATTATCTCATAGGAGTTAATCAAATTTGGGAATTTGCTTCTAATCTCATACAGAGTTTTTTTTAGTTCCAAACTATTTTTACAATGAATGTTTAGAATTAAATTAAAATGGCCTAGACACTTTGAGTATCTAATTATTTGATTATTTTCTGAACAATATTTTATGAGCTGTTTCAATTGATCTTGAGAGGTAGCTGTATTGAATAAACAAAGATATTCTGAATAACCTAGTAATTTAATATTCAATATAGGTACGCATCCTAGTAGAACTCCTTCAGATATCAATCTAACGTACTTGGATTTTATTGTATCATAAGTTCTATGGAGTTTGTTAGCTATTTCTAAAAGAGAAGCTCTTGGCGATTTTTTTAGAGATTCAAAAACATCTACTTCATCTTCCTTCAAATCTGGAGATTTTCCTGATCCATATTTTAATGAACTTCTTTTTGGATTATCGTAGAGGTAATCATGTCCAAAAACTTCTCCCTCATAATCAATATAAAAATTATATTCTTTTATGTGAGATCCACATATTGAAAAGAACTTTTCCAAAACAATACTAAAGGATGTAATATCTTTCTCAATAATAACTACAATAATATCCCATCGGCCATCTATCGCCTTAACCCAAGAAACTTGAGGAATGCTTTTCATTTTTTTTATTAATTGTTCTACTTCTTCAAATAAAATATCATTAAACTTTATTAGAAGACCAAATGAAATCTTTCCTAAAATTATCTGATTAGACACATAAGAATATCCTGAAATTATTCCATTTTTTTCGAGTCGCTCAATTCTATAATTTACAAGAACTTTGTTTGATTTGGTTTTTCTCGCAATGCTGGCGTTGCTTTGCCTGCTATCAAATTCTAACTGCTGTAAAATTTCTCTATCTAGTTTATCTAACATATATTACATTATTCTAATTATTATATAAATCTTCCGAATAAAGTAATATATTCTAATGGGAAAGTCTAAATATTATATCTATTTATGACTTGTATGAAAAAAATAAAATATGGGATAATCGGATGTGGAAAGCACGCGTTGTATTCACACGCAATGCCTTCTAAGAAGATGAAAAACTTTGAGTTAACTATAGTTTGCGATACATCTCTTGAATCCATGAATAATTTTGAAAAAATTTATGGAAAGAAACTAATGAAGACATCTGATAGAAAAGAATTCTTTTCAAGCGATATTAAAGCTGTCTTTGTAGGAACACCTGATGAATTTCATTATAAGGATTTAATTGATAGCATAAATGCCAGAAAACATGTTTTAGTTGAAAAGCCATTGGCAACAAAAGTAAATGAGTTGGAGGGATTAAAGAGAGCTTTGTTGGATGCAAAAAATAAAGGAATAATTGTTACAAGTTGCCATCCTAGAAGATATGATCCTCCTTTTTTATGGTTAAAGAAAAATATTCCGATTTTTAAGAAAGAGTATGGTGAGGTTATCAGTTTCATATTTGATTTTTCGTACCATCAAACTTCAAGAGCATGGAAACATTCTAGGGGACTATTGTTAGATCATGGAAATCACGAAGTAGATTTAATGAATTACTTACTTGAGGTGTCTGGATTTAAGGCCTTTAAACTTAGAGATGAACATGACATTTACAAAGTTGTTGGAAGAAGAAACGACGGGATTGATTTTTCCTTTAGTGGGACTAGAAGGTTGAAATCTAAAGTTTACAGAGAAAAAGCAATAATTCGTTTTGAACGCGGTGAAATTTTATTAGAATCTGACTTAGGCAGAGCTATCTTACGAGATCATGAAACTGGAAAGTTAAAGGATATTAAGGTTGAAAAAACAGACTACGAGGAAAGAGGGAGAAAAACAATGGCCAACTTTGCCAGATCTATCTTAGGCAAGGAAAAAGTATATTTGTCTTCTCAAGACCTATATGTGAATACTGCTTTTTCTGTTGTGTTAACAGATAAGGAGGAATGGAACTACAATGATAGAAGTAATTAGAGAAGGGAATCGAGACAAAGCGGGATGCAACAGCTGCGGCAGTCTATTGAGATATGAAACAGTTGCTATAATTAGAAGACTAGATTATAGCCTTGCTGATGAGTTTTGGGGAGATGATCATTATTACATAAGTTGTCCTTGCGGGAATGAAATAGAAGTTACAAGAAATATATCCTCATTTGTTGCTGAAAGAGTCAAAGGACATGAAAAGGCAAGAGAATTAGATGATTTTGATGTGTGATAACATGCTATTTTTAAATATCCAATTCTTAATTATAAGATGATTATTACTATAACTGGGCCAAGATCTGTAGGAAAATCTACAATATCTAAATTAGTTGCTCGAAAATTAAGAATGAAATGGGTTTCTTCTGACGAAATTGGTGAGAAGGCAATGAAAAAACATGGAGGATTGGATAAAGCAATAAAATCAGGGGTTATAAAAAAATTCATCAAGGGAAGTGCTTATAGTCTTATTAGAGCAGAGTATAAAAAAGATAATTTTGTTTTTGATTTATCTGGAGGATCGATAACCTCTGAAAAATTTCCGGAAGCGAGTGAAAAGGTAAGAAAGATTACGGTGAAGAAGTCTATTGTGGTTGGATTATTGCCTTATAAAGACGAAAAGAAATCTATAAAACATTTATTCTCTAGGGAACAAAAAAGAAAACATTTCAAAGGGATGGATAAGAAAGAGCTAATGGAGAAGACAAAGAGGAGTTATCCGAGGTTTCCAAGAGTATTCAAAGATATTTGTGATTTTGTGGTTTATACAGAAAAAAGAAAACCAAAAGAGATTGCTGAAGAAATTGTTAAGAAAATAGAAATTTGTAAGCAGTAGTTTTCCGGTTTTTTAATTCTCTAACGAACTTTTTTCACCAATGGTTCCCACAAAGTGCAGTATTCAAAAGCTGGAACTCACAGCCAGTTTCTTCAGAATTTCTATCTCATCAAATGACACAGATGCACCCTTAAACTTAGTCGCATACAAACCCGCCTCGAGGGCTTTCGGATCATGTATATTCAAAACTCCAAGTTTGAATGCAACATAGACAATTTCAGTCGATCTTATAAACCTATACTTAGAAAAATACTTGACCTTTGACTTATCTATCTTTATTTTTGTGTGCATTCTTTCAGACATTGATCTTACAAGTGAATCAATATCCTCTCCCATAACTCTAGTTGTCCTTTCATCTACACCTATAATATTTTCTACTCCTTTTTCTCTAAGCAAATCGCTAAGCGCAAGGCACGACATTTCAGCACTGCTCACGATACTCACAAATTTTCCATTCGCAATAACGCACTGATTAGCAACAGACATTATCTCAGAAGTTCTTTTTTTTATGTCCGAATCGCTTACTTTAAATTTCTCAGGCATCTCAATTATTCCATCCTTAATAAGCTCAGAAATGGTTAGCGCTCCAAGTTCAAATCTTGGAATTCCGATTGGTTTGTCAAGAGTCTCATACTTAACATCTTTGGTTATCGCGAACCTTACACCAGTCAATTCCTTAAGATTCTTCAATACATATATCAGACCGTTCATGGACAAATTGATAAGCGGTCCGGAATCAAGTATTGCGACTTTCATGTCTTAAAAAACTCCATAGCTATAACAGCCCTTTTTTTAGTGTCCATTTTTCCAGTGTTTCCAGGATCTATATTTTTCTGTCCAACATATTCTCCAAGTTCCCACTGAGATATGCCTAAAAGTTGAGCAGTCTGGTGCAAAGAGATACCATGTTCATATATCTTAGAGCCTTTATTTATACACGCCTTTTTAACCAAATCAGATATGTAAATTTTATCTTTCTCAGATATTCCGGAAAGAGCCTCCCTAGCCTTAGACAGACTGTTTGCAAAGTCTTTGTGACTGCCATTCTTCAAAGACTTAGATGCAACGTTGAGCAGATTATTAAACTTCTCAACAAAACCATTCCAACCACTAAATCTTTCATAATCCTCTCTTTCTATCATCTTGCTTAGTACATAAGACAGTATAGATATAGTAATGCTTTCCGCATCCTGATGACTGCACGATCTATGAATTGTATTATCCGAGAGCTCTCTTAGTTTAAGCGCATCTTTCTCAAATAGCGCAACCTGTATTCCCTCAAGAACTTTAGATATATGTTTTACCTCTTCCTCATCTATATCCATCTGAAGAAAAGAACGACTAATTATATAAACCTTATTTAATCAGAATAAATATGGATACTTCACTTGCTTCAAGAACGTCATGGGATCTGTCAGTCCTTTTTACTTCCGATTCAGATATTGAAATAGAAAAAAACATAAAAAACATCGAGAAATCCGCAAATGATTTTGTTATTAAATGGAAAAACCGTAACGACTATTTAGAATCTCCAGCATCTCTCTTGGAAGCATTAAATGATTTTGAAAAACTTACTGCATTATTTAGCGGAGATGGGAAATCAGGTTATTTTTTTTGGCTCAAAATACAACAAAACCAGTCAGATACAACGGCAAAGGCAAAATTCAACTTAATAAATGATTTAATGACAAATTTATCAAACGATACACAATTTTTCAATCTTAATTTGTCAAGAGTTTCTCAGGCAAATCAGAAAATATTTCTAGATTCGGAATTACTTAAAGATTACAGGCATTTTCTTGAAAGGCAGTTTGAGAATGCAAAACACCTTCTATCAGATAGTGAAGAAAAAATACTAAGTCTAAAAAATAAAACTTCATACGAAAATTGGAAGGAAATGATTTCATCACTGCTTTCAAAAGAACAGAGACAGACATTGATAAACGGGAAAACAGAGATAAAAAATTTTTCTGAGATAGAATCTCTGATTTCAAACACAGACAAAAGTATAAGGGATTCTGCAGGAGAGGCTATGCATGGCTTGCTTAAAGATTACGCGGACATGTCAGAACACGAACTAAACTCCATTCTAGAGAATAAAAAAATAAATGACTTGCTTAGGAAATTTTCTCGCCCAGATTCAAGCAGGATAATTTCAGACGATATAACTGAAGAAATTGTAGATTCCCTGATAGAGTCTATATCCTCAAAAAATGATATATCAAAGCAGTTTTACCACTTAAAGTCAAGACTTCTCAAACTTAACAAGTTAAAATACCATGAAAGAAATGTTCCGATTGAAGGGATAAACAAGTCATTTCAGTTTACAGAAGCAATCGAAATAGTTAAGTCAACATTTGAATCTCTGGATGATGAGTTTGCGGAAATATTTCAAGAGTTTATAGATTCAAGAAAGGTCGACGTTTTTCCAAAACAAGGAAAGAGATCAGGCGCTTTTTGTGTGTGGGCTTCTCCGGACTTGCCAGTTTTTATAATGATAAACTACGACGGTTCAATAAAATCAATATTAACTATAGCCCATGAATTCGGACATGCCATAAACGCTGAGCTTTCAAGGAAACAAAACGCGTTAAATTTCAATACACCAATATCTACTACTGAAGTCGCAAGTACGTTCATGGAGGATTTTGTTTTACAATCGCTTCTTAAAGAAGCAACAGACGAAGAAAAGTTATCTATTTACATGGAAAAACTTAATAACGACATAACTACAATTTTCAGACAGATTGCCTGCTATAAATTCGAGTTAGACTTGCATACAGAATTTAGGAAAAAAGGATATATATCAAAAGAAGAAATAGGCTCCTTATTCTTGAAAAATATGCGGGAATATATGGGGGATTATGTGGAGTTTTCTCCAGGTAGCGAGAATTGGTGGGTTTATTGGAGCCACATAAGAAAGTATTTTTATGTCTATTCATACGCCTTTGGTCTTTTAATTTCTAAATTCCTTCAAGGGAGAGTAAGAGAAGACCCTTCATTTATTTTAAATGTAAAAGAGTTTATGTCATCTGGTTGTTCTCTTTCCCCAAGGAGATATTTCACAAGCTGGGAATAGATATTTCTAAAAAGTCTTTCTGGTACCAAGGTCTAAAAGAGGTTGAGGATCTTCTTTCAAAGGCAGAATCTCTGGCTATGAAGCTGAAAAACATTTAAATACTTCTAAGACTACACTCAAGGATGCAGGTTTTGTTAGACACGAATTTTATAATCTCCTGTTTGATGAAGAGGATAGACTTTATGGGCGAACTTGAGACTCTGGGTTTCAATGTTCTAGTTCCAAGAGAGGTAATGCAGGAACTTAAGGACCTAAGAACTAGCGATAAAACCTCAACACAGGAAAGAGAGATGGTAGATGTAGCTCTGAATCTTCTAAATTCAAAGAAGATAAAAAAGACAAAACTTGGCCATAGAAGTGTAGACCAAGGACTTATTCAAAAAGGACTGACAGGAATATATATAGCGACTCTAGATAGAGTTATAAAAAATAAGGTTCCAAACAAAGTAGTTATTTCGTCAGCGAAGAACTCACTCTCTATATTAAAAGATTAATAATATATTTATATGCCTAAATATTCAAATTCAAAACACTGAAAGGAGGGAAAAAATAATGAAACAAACTAAGGAAATTGCAATGAAGCTTAATTGGATACTTCTAGGTCTGGTAATGCTTATTCCAGGTCTTTTGAAGCTTTTCGTTATGAAACCTTCTGCAGTAGTTGGTATGCTCACAGGCATGGGCTTTCCTGCACCATCTTTCTTCGCATGGCTATTGATAATTTCAGAGATAGTCTTCGGAGCATTGATTTTGGCAAAATGGAAACTTCAGTATACGGTAATCCCTCCAATGATAATATTGGTAGTCGCAGCATTTACCGCAAGCTGGGGCAACTGGGCGAGCGTGCTTCTCCATCTTGTAGCAGTTACAGGTTATTGGGCATTAGGGGCAAACGCCAAATAAGCAAAGATTTTTAATTTATTTTTAATTTATTTTTTAATGAAGAAATTGGTCGTCATCGGAGGAGGTTTTGCTGGCTCGTATGTTGCAAAATCGCTCGAGAACAAATTTCACACAACTCTAATAGACACAAAAAATTACTTTGAATTTACACCTGGAATACTTAGAACAATAGTAGATCCTACCCATATTAAAAAAGTTCAGGTTCTACACACTCATTATCTTAAAAGAACGAATATAGTGATTGGAGAGGTAAAATCGATAAACAAAAAATATGTATTTGTAAAAAACAAAAAGTTTTATTTTGACTATCTATTTATCTCCTCGGGTTCAAGTTACAATTCGCCTATAAAAGAAAAGGGTATAATCATAGCGACAAGAGCCAATCATCTAAGGGAGTGCTACGAATCTCTATGTAAATCAAATGATGTATTGATAGTAGGTGGAGGGCTTGTTGGTGTGGAGCTTGCTGCAGAGATAGCTCACCATTACAAAGGAGAAAAGAATATTTTTCTTGTCCACTCAAAAAACAAATTAATGGAGAGAAACCCAGAAAAAGTTTCTGAGTATGCAAAAAAATATCTTGAAAAGAGAAACGTTAAAATATTATTTAATGAAAAGTTAATTTCAAAAAAAGGAAAAATTTATTTTACAGATAAAGGAACAAAAATAAAAGCAGATATAGCTTTTCTTTGCACAGGTATAGTCCCCAATTTTTCATTTATGAAGGGAGAGTTCTCAGAGTCTCTCAATGAAAAAAATCAGATAATTGTCAACGAATTTCTCCAGGTCAAAGGCACATATAACATCTTCTCAGCAGGCGATGTTAATTCTTTAAATATAGAAAAAACCGCGCAAAACGCAGAGCATCAGGCAAAGTTGGCTGTTAAAAATATCATATCAATGAAAGAAGGCAGAAATCTGATAGCATATAATAAAAAACAAACACCTCTAGTAATAAGCCTGGGCAGACACAACGGAATTTTCGTAGGAAAAAAAATAATATTTAAGAGCTTTATAGTATCTTTAATGAAATATGTCATAGAGAAGAAAGAGATGCTAAAGAAAACGAAATTCTAGTTTTTTCTAGACACTATTTTTTTCTTTCCACCCATATATTTCTGCAAAACTTTAGGTATATTTATACTTCCGTCTTTGTTTTGATTGTTTTCCATTATAGCAACAATAGCTCTTGAGGTTGCAATGGCTGTGTTGTTAAGAGTATGCACAAATCTTCTCTCATTTTTCTCATCAACGAACTTTATATTTAATCTTCTCGCTTGAGCCTCTTCCATATTTGTAACAGAAGTTATCTCAAAGAATTTGTTTTGTCTTGGACTCCACGCCTCAAGATCCGCACTTTTTGCCTTCAGATCCGATAAATCTCCGGAACAGCACTCCAGCTCTCTGATTGGAATCTCTAATTTTTTAAAAAGTTCTTTGCTCAAACTAAGTAACTCATCATAAAATTTATACGAATCTTCAGGCTTGCATATAACTACCATCTCCTGCTTATTGAACTGATGAGTTCGATACAACCCCTTTTCATCAATGCCATGACTGCCTATTTCTTTCCTGAAACACATAGAATACGAAGTCAGTTTAATAGGCAGGTCTTTTTTTTCAATCGTCTTGTCCTTGAACATTCCTATAAGAGGGTGTTCTGAAGTGGCTATCAAATATAGGTCTTCTCCTTCAATTTTATAAGCCATCTGCTCTATTTCAGCATTAGAGTATACCCCTCTCAGCACATCACCTCTTATCATCAATGGAGGCTCAACATACAAATATCCCTTAGATATCATAAAATCTCTTGCATAATTTATCAGCGCAGAATTAAGAAGAGCAAGATCTCCAATCATAAAATAAAAACCGTTTCCAGAAATAATTGCAGAAGATTCAAAGTCAAGGATTCCCAACTTTTCACCCAGCTCGCTATGGTTTTCTATCTCAAATTCATACTTCTTTATTTTTCCTATTTTTTCTCTCTCAACATTTTCCGCAGAGTTTTTCCCGATAGGCACACTCTTATGGATTATATTTGGTATCTTAAGCATTATAGAATAAATTTCCTCTTCCAATTTTTTTGTTTTTTCTTCAATTTCTGAGATTTCTTCAGGTATTTTTTTAGCTTTTTCTTTCAGTTTCTCAGCATCTTTTTTCTTTCCAGCCTTTATCATATTCGATATCTCCGAAGATATCTTGTTTCTGGAATGTCTCAAATCATCTGACTTTTTCTTAAGTTCTCTCCATAAACTATCTTTCTCAACAACTTCATCAACAAGCTCAAGTCTGTCTTCCTGGAACTTCTTCCTTATATTCTCTTTTACAAGTTCGGGATTATCTCTCACAATTTTTATGTCTATCACCCTCAGACAACCATCGCCAATTTTATAAACTTAACTTTCCAGCTAATTACATGGCATTAGGGGGATTCAATATATTAAATATCATTTCCAGTTCTTTCTCAAACTTTTATCTGAACTATGACGTTATTCTTATAGCTTTTTTACTAGCGGTAGCATCACTATTCATTTTCTTTTTTTTCAAGTCTACATCAAAGATGAATATAATAGATTTGAATCTAAACAAATATAATCTTTCAAGACACCCTCTTGCGAGAAAGACCGTAGCCATATTATTTTTTCTTCTAGAATATATCATTATAATGCCAATAATACTAATGTTGTGGTTTACAGCCCTATCAATAATTCTTCTTTTTATAGCAAGAGAAAGGAGTATAGAAGAAATATTGTTTATATCTGCGGCGTTAATAGGAGCGATAAGATTTCTAGCATATCTAAATAGGGAAATTTCAATCGATTTAGCAAAATTATTCCCATTCATAGCGCTTTCTGTCTTCCTGCTTTCTCCAGGTGTGTTTGACCCTTATAAGTTTATATCCCAAATTTCTCAGGTGCCGTTGCTTCTAAGCAATACTTTATCATTTTTCGTGTCAATCCTTATTGTTGAAGTCATTCTAAGGTTTATTTACACATTATACGAGTTCTGGCAAAGTGAAGATGTAGAAGAATGATTTAATCAAACAAAAACGCCCGACCCTTCAGAATACAAACAGATCCATAAACGCCCGCAATAATGCAACACACACCTATAACATGCGTCACTAAATTAGGAGAAAGTCTGTTAAGTAAGACAAAGCCTGCACCAAGGAAAACAAGTACAGAGAACTTATCAGCCATATTCCAATCAACATATTTCTCTTTTTTTCTTTTCATATTTTTTTGAACTCCACCTTTATTTTCTTATCTCTTATATCAAACTTATCCTCTTTATCAATCTTACCAAAAGCTATATTTTTGGCGTTAACCCTCTCCTCCAGAAATTTTTTCTGATTCAGGAGCATATTCTTTAACTCATCATCACACTCTATCCTAAGCTCTATCTTATCTATCTTTTCAAGTCCTTCTTTTTTTCTCTCAGCCTGAATTTTTCTCGCAAGTTCCCTTGCGAATCCTTCAGATTCAAGTTCTTTAGTCATTTCAGTGTCAAGTTTTACCTCAATAGACTTTGAATCAATTTTATTCCATACTATTTTTTTTACATTCAATTGACTCATTAGAAGCTCATCAAGGTCTTCGATCTTTCCCTCAGGAAGGTCTATCTCAGCCTTCGCAAGAGGCCATTTCAAGCCTATTTTAGCCCTGTCTCTTGCAAACATACCGCTTTCAATTATCTTCTTCATAACCTCAAATTTCTTTTCAGTAGAGTCATCGATTTTTTTCTTGTCAGCCTTTGGCCAAGAACTTAGGAAAACACTCTCTTCACTCACTATGCTTTTCTCCTTCAACTTGGCCCATATGAATTCACTTATAAAAGGAACGATCGGCGCAAACATCTTTATCATGGAAACATAACACAAAGAAAGAACATATTTTACCGAATCATCTTCCTCAGATATTCTATCTCTTGTCAGCTGTATATACCCTCTGCTTAAATCATTAAGGCAAAAGTCAAGCAATATCTTTGTAGCCTGGTGCGGATGCAGAGTTTCGAGCTCTTCACTGAATTTTTTTATTGTCGAGTTTAATCTGGAAAGTATCCATCTATCCTCAATTTTGTAATCTTGAGTTTTTTTAGAGTAAGACACAAGTCTTTCCATATTCAGCAATATGTTTAAATTGTTTGTCGGTTCCTTTACAACATTATATCCAAATTTTAATTCCTGCGCAGGATTTTGAAGAGCATATAAAAGCCTCATAGGATCTGCCCCTATTTTTTCGACAGCATCATCGAACCATATAGCATTACCCTTACTTTTATGCATTTCATCACCTTTTTCATCTTTCAAAGTTTCATATCCAAAAATAGCCTTCATGGGAGCCTTTCCCGTCAAGGCAACAGAAGACCAGAACAATGCATTAAACCAGCCCCTATATTGCCCAGGCATGTTTTCTGATATCAAATCGGCAGGGAACCACTCCTCCCAATAATTTCTATCTTCCAAATAGTTGAGGGTGGAAAAAGGAACGATTCCAGCATCAAGCCAGGCATCTCCAACATCTTTTACTCTTTCAACTTCTCTTTTACATTTTTCGCATTTTATTTTTATTTCATCTATCCAAGGTCTGTGTATCTCTGGAAGATTTTCAACTTTATTTTTATCTACAGCCCTTTGTTTAAGTTCATCAAGACTGCCTATAACTTCAACGTGACCGCACTCACATTCCCATATAGGTAACGGCAAACCCCAGTACCTTTTTCTTGAAATCAACCAATCTCCCAAATTCTTAAACCACTCTTTCTGCCTTACTTTTCCATACTCAGGAAACCATTTGACTTTATTATTTGCTTTTATAAGCTCTTTTCTTATATCCTTACATTTAATATACCATTCATCTACAAGTCTAAAAACTAATTCCTCTCCACATCTCCAACAATGCGGATATCTGTGTTTATACGGAACTATTTTATATACGAATCTTCTCTGTTCCAAATCAGAGAGCACAGCCTTGTTTACTTCACTATATTTTTTCAAACTAAATTCTTCATATCCTTCCTTATAAATTCCAGATTCATCAAGAGGAGATATAGCAGGCAATTTTTCTTTCTTTCCTAAGTCAAAGTCTTCTGCACCACATCCTGG
Source organism: Candidatus Woesearchaeota archaeon (assembly GCA_964513665.1). GTDB lineage: Archaea > Nanobdellota > Nanobdellia > Pacearchaeales > GW2011-AR1 > UBA73. The sequence goes on from CAZEOE010000001.1 coordinate 13,652, forward strand.
GGCAATATGCACTATTCCTGTTCCGTCTTCTCCTGTAGCTAAATCCCACAAAACAACTTTATGCGGAGATTCCTTCTGCTGTTCAAGGCTTGAATAAGGCATGATATATCTTATACCCTTCAAAGACCTTCCCTTTCTCTTTTCAAGGATTTCATATTGCCCTTCTATCTCAGAAAGTCTTGATTCTGCAAGCCAGTATTTCACGCCTTCATTATTTATTTTCACATATTCTAGATTAGGGTTAACGGCTATAGCTACATTCGCAGGAACAGTCCACGGAGTCGTTGTAAAAATAAGGAAGTATTCATCAGGCCTTTCAGACAACGGAAACTGCATAAATAAAGCAGAATGCGTAACCTCTTTGTAACCCTCAGTAGCTATATCATGCTTCGAACTAGCCGTGCCACATCTCCAGCACCAAGGCACAGCATCTTTCCCTTTGTAAAGCCAGCCCCTTTCAAAATATTTCTTAAGCAAATGCCAGTTATGGAGATTATTTTTATCTACCATAGTATAATAGCTGTTTTCCCAGTCCATCCATTGTCCTAGTCTGATAGACTGATTTTTTTGTATCTCTGAAAATTTCTGGACTCTTTTCTTACATGCCTGTACAAAATTAAGTAAACCATATCTCTCTATATCTGCCTTGTTTTTCAATCCAAGATCTTTTTCTTCCTCTCTTTCAACCCATAAACCTTGACAATCAAACCCGTTTTGGAATCTCTGATCAAATCCCTGCATAGCCTTGAACCTTTGATATATGTCCTTGTATGTCCTGCCCCATGCATGATGGACACCCATAGGATTATTCGCCGTTATAGGTCCATCTATAAAGCTCCATTTTTTCTTTCCCTTTATTTTCTTCCGAAGCTTCTCAAATATCGCTTTCTCGTCCCAAAAAGACAATATTTCCTTTTCAATTTCCTGGGGCTTATACATAGTTGAATTTCTCCATAATCGTATTTATATCTTTCTAAAACCCTAGTCTAATAGATAATCTCAACACAAACAATTATATCAAAAAGTCTACAATGCAATGTTATGCGGAAAGCTATAAGTTGCTTCGCACTGATTTTTACAATTATTTAACGTATCTCTTTTTGATGAATAGCCAAATATCTTCTAAGATAATATGAAACAAATGAATCTTCGTCTTTTTGAAGTGCCTTATAGTAGGATTTTCTTCTTTTATATTCAATTATCATCATAGGATATTTAGAATGCCATAAAATCTGATTCATAAGCAATCTGCCTATCCTTCCATTTCCATCTCCAAATGGATGGATTTTTTCAAATTTATAATGCGCCCTTGCAGACAATTCAACAGGATTAAGATCTTTATTTTCATTAATATAATCAATTAACTCCCTCATCATTTTTTCAATTTCTTGCCAATCAGGAGCGAGATAGTTGCCAACTCTCACTAGATAATCTCTAAATTGGCCAGATATATCTGACTTTGTTTCTTGAAATATGGCTTTATGCCAATTCAAAAATAATTCTCTATTAATCTCTTCTCTTTTTTCAAGCATTTTAAGAAATACCTTGCTATGAGCTTCAGTTTCTTTCACATCTCTTAGAGGTTTATTTGGAGAGATTTTATCGTGAATGATTTCACGAGTTTCTTCTAAAGTTATAGTTGAACCTTCAATTGCATTTGTATTGTAAGTAAAAGCAATAGAAATTTCTTCAAGCTCTTTTTTTCTAACACTTTCAGGCGTTCTTGACCATTCTTTTTGAAAGTTACGTTTTATTGATTCTAACTTTTTGTCTAAATTTTGTTTAAGTTCTTTTAAGAATAATCTTTTTATTTCTTCTATATTTCTAGGAGATTCCTGTCCCAAATATTTCTCTTTAGTCACAACCTTCTTGTCTTTTCTATAAGAGTGTTGTAAGTATAGGTATTCTTTTGTTCCTTTTTTTCTCTTTATAATTCTCATATTAATCTTACCATTACAAACTATATAAATATTGTTATTATAGTATAATGTAATGGTAATGCTATGATTCGACTTTAGAAATTTTTACTTAATCTCAGAATTATTCACCTTCTCCTTGTCCAATTTTTATCAAAGCTTTTCCAGTAGGAAACGCCTGAAATAATAGCGATAAAAAGACAGCTAAAAAAATACGAAAATTCAAGAAAGAATAAGGATATGATTGAAAAAATTACGGAAATAACCATTAAAGTCAAAAACCATTTTCTTCCTTGGACAAGTTCATCTCTGCACATCCAGGCTATCCAATATCCAGCAGGAACACCTAAGATTAAAAGCAAAACCACATAAAAGTATTCGTTCATAACTTAAGAGATTTATTTTTTATTTAAATATATCTAATACTTACAAGTCATCGTCAAGTATTTCTATTTCCCTATCGGAAGAGAGATGTTTAAACTTATCATCAGAGTTTTCTTTTTTCTGTACAAAGTTCCCCGCCACAGGTTTATTGAAATCTCTCCCATCTTTCCTTAAATTAACTCCAAGAGCCTGCTGTATTTTATTTATTAAAACAAAATCAGGCGAGGGCAATATACCAAATTCAAGTTTTTGAATAGATTCTTCACTTTCTCCAGAAAGCTTAGATAGCTGTTTCCTCGTTATACCTTTTCTTCTTCTTTCAGAGCGAATAACCCAATGAAAGTTCTCAACAAGCTCAGAAAGAACCTGTTTTTCCTGCCATGTATGCGGTTTTTTCAAGTATTCCATAGGATGCTCCTTTCCCCGCATCATCATAGAAGTTGGAACTTTTCCAACATTTTTATGTTCCTCAGAATTTCTGTTTATTTGAGGTCTTTTAAGTATAGGCAGGCTTTCGCGTCTGGCGTAAGATTCACTAACACTAACAATTTTTCCGTTTTCTATTGCCTCAACAATCCTCTCCCCCGAATCATCACTGTCCCCCATAGACTATAAAGAAAATATGGCTTTTTATTGTTTATTGCTTTGCAATTGTATTGTTGTTATCTAAATATGCTTCTATTTCGTCTATAGATGGTACTTCACCATCACTAATTTTCTTCTCATTTACTACTATAGCAGGAGTCTCAACCACACTATATTTTTTCATAAGCATATTAACAGATTCCAAGTCTAAATTGCCTGCAATTGGCACTAATAACAAATCGCTACCTCTTTCCTCTTTCAAATCCGTAAGTATTCTTGATATTGTGGCTTGTCTAGCTTTAGTCTCTATATCTTCAACAGCATAATCAAAGAAATAAACTATAGTATCAAAGTCATGCTCACATTTGCGGTTAGTATATGTGCTGTCCGCCAGGAGAAGAACCCTTAATAAATCATATTTTTTATGTATCTCCTTTAAACTGTCTCTGAATTTGTTAGAAGAATCATATTTTTCGAGTTCCTTAACTTCCAAATAAATTCTGTCTGCAAATTCAAAATAGCTTTCTTTTATTGTCTGGCAGTCTATATCGGAAGTCTCAACAAGTTTTATTCTTGTTTGTTCATCCAATAGACTTATTTCAGATTTTACTATAGATCTCTCTACTTCTCCTATTCTTCCGTCTTCTATAAAAAATCCGATCAAAAGCCCTATGGAGAAGACCAAAATTGCGAACAAAAGCGCCTGCCAAAACGAATTCTTAGGATTTACCATGAATATTTTCTCCTTATTAGCTTATACATAGAGACAAGCATAACAAAAGGGTACAAGGTTAAGTAAATAAGCATATAAAAAAGTATGCTAAACAGATTAGTACCTTTTACATGTTCATCTTTCATCATACCTATAACGATAAATGTATATATCGCTCCAAGCATAAATAGTGAGCCACCTAGAAAATTCATCACGGTGGGTGTAAATGTAAACTCATTCAGGCGAAGTATTGCAGTCTGAGCATATACAGAATAGCTTGTAGAAAGATAATAATAAATTATGCGTCTAACCATTAGATAAGAGAAAATTGCCAGACCAAATAAACCCAAAAACAAGTTAAAAGAAAAATAAGGTATTATAAACAAACCAAGCATCTTTTTTCTAAACAGAATTTTTTTATATTTTAATATGCACTGCGTGCCTCCAATATTCCATCTTACTCTTTGTCTAAACCATTTTTTTAGCTTTGAAGGAGTCTCGGAATAAACTTTAGCGGCGAGACACATTCTCGCATTATATCCATGGTACATAAGTTTCCAAACTATCTCAATATCCTGTGTAAGATTATTTTTATCAAAAAGACCGACTTCAATCAAAGCTTGTTTTTTATAAAGTGCAAACGGACCAGGAGTTACATAAACTGAATCTATCATATCAAGAAGTTTTCTCCCAAACGCAATAGAAATATACTCTATAGCTTGCAGTCTCTGCATAAAAGTTGTAGGTTTTTTTGCCGTAACAGCACAAGTAACCGCCATAGTTTTATCATTCTGTTGCAAAAACCCTATCATTTTTTTCAAAGCATCAGGTTCAGGAGTAGAGTCGGCATCTGTAACAGCAATATATTCATATTTCGAGGCTTTGATCCCGATATTAGTAGGTTCGGCAGCACCACCAGAATTTTTTTTATTTACTATCAATTTAACATTACGATATTTCTGAGCGTACTTTTTTACAATACTCGCAGAATCATCCCTTGAGCAGTCATCAACAACTATTATCTCAATCATCTCCTTGGGATAATCCAGTTTTAGCAAAGAATCTATTGTGTGACCTATAGACTTTCCCTCATTAAAACAAGGAACCACTATGCTAACAGGCTCAGGTTTTCCAACAGGGTACTTAAAAAGGTATTTTTTTGTCTGCATAAATATAAAAAAAAGAAGGCTAAGCATATACAAACCAACAAACATATAAGTCAAAAAGACTATATCTATGAAACTAAGATTCATCACTCCCTCCCTTGTTCAGAGTTAACATGGAAGTACTCATGGAACGCTTCAGTGAGCGAAAGCTCCCAAGTATGCCCATTTTTCTTTTTACTTATAAGACCTAGATCGCTGAACTTTTTTATATGATCATAAGCCTTATTTCCTCTAATTTTTATTATTACAGACTGTTTGATAGGCTGTTTATATGCGATTATAGCCAGAGTCTCCTGCTCAGCCTTCCTGAACTCAGAAGAGCCTGTTGCAAGTTTATTCACCATCCAGGTAAATTCATCGGAAACATCCATCTTCCAGGCATTTTCTTTCTCATTTATCGAAATACCAGAATCGTTATATTTTTCTTTAAGATCAGAAAGTGTCTTTTTTAGCAATATAGGGTTTATATCAGTAATTGAAATAAGTTCCTGCAGAGTCATGTATCTTCCAGAGAGAAAAAGAATAGCTTCTACCTTTTTAGCGTTCTTCAAATCCGCTTCTGTATCAAGCTCAGCTATATTTTCCCGAGTTATAGTTTCAAAAGACATGAATATACATACAAACCTCCTTTTTTAATATTTTAGTTATTCTATTCACTTAACAAGTATAATTAATAAGCCTTCTATAAATGCGGCTATTATTAGGAGAGGAATAACTATCATAAGTGCGACATTAGCAGAATTGTAAAGATGTTTCCTGAAATCCTTCTTCAAAATTGAAAAACCAAGTTTCATTCCAATACCGAATGAGATAAATATAGCTGGCAGTTCAAAGATTCCGTGAGGCAACAGTCTCCAAAATTGCCAAATTCCGGCTTCGGCGTAAACTAAAGACATTACATAGCCAATTATGACTCCGTTAGAAAAAGAATTTATTATAGGGAATATCCCAAACAATGAACCGAGAATAATAGAAATAATTGCACTCTGCAGATTGTTTTGAAGTATGAAAAATATCATTTCGGTTGGACCAAGCCCTATAGTCTGTGAAATTATTTTCCTCAAAACTTCATCTATAAAAGAAAGTTCGTTCTTAAGTATAAATCCTGCAATCGCTCCAAAGACAAAAATAATTATTGATGCATAAATATACTTAGAAACAGACTTAACATACAACACTGCTTCTTTGAATTGTACCTTTACATCGAGTTCCTTCATCTAAAAATCCTCCTCAATTTTTCAATCTTTCGTTTATACTTATACTTCAGAAACAGACCATAAGCTAATCCGGAAATTAAACCTCCAAAGTGAGCAACATTCCCCACAGGAAGATTTGCAAATATAGACACTATCCAAAACACACCAAGTGCTGCAGGGATCATTATATATGCAGGTAGCGAGAAAAATGGAAGGAAGATTATGACAAACTTAAGTCTGGGAAGAAGCATAACATACAATCCAGCAATTGCGAATATCGCTCCAGAAGCCCCAACCATATACACCTCAGGGGATCCAAAAACTCTCGATCCAATTTCTCCAGTTCCAAATTTAGCGGAAAGTATAACAGAAAGAAGGCCAGCAAAAAGTCCCGAGATTATATAGAACCAAAAAAATCTCTTTCTTCCAATTATTCTCTCACACAATGAACCAAGGGAAAAAAGCACAAGCATGTTTATCAAGAGATGCCCAAGACCTCCATGAATAAACATATGAGTAACAATCGTCCAGAGATATTTTCCCTGGATAATATTAGACGGCTTCAACGCAAGGTAATTCAGATAATTATCATTCAATGAGAATAGTATAAAAGATACAACAGATACAGCGATTGTGAAGGCTATCAACCTCACAGTCAAAGACAAATTCCATAACACTTTTAAAAAATTTCCACCTCTATACTGCTTCATGTTATTTCTTCTTCTTCCCGTGAGGTTTTGATTTCTTTTCCGGCATCTTCTTCTGACCCTTACCAAGCAATTTCTTCTTTTCTCTCATTCTCTTCGCTTTCTTTTTCTTCTTTTCAATTTCTTTCATCTTTTCTTCTTCCTTTTTCTTCTTGTCAGATATTTTCTTTTCTTTCTCATCTACAATCGCTAACTCTTTATTGATTTCTTCCAATACAATTTCTACCTTTCTTATTTCCTTAAGTATGTCTTCTTGTATTTTAGAGGTGTCTCTTAGTTCCAGAACTTCTCCTGTCTCAGGGCATATGAAATTGTTCTGCAGAGCCTCTTCTTCACTATATTCCACATCTATGCTCTTACTGTAATAATACCTATCTTTCTTTCTATCTTCCAAGTCCATTCTTAACTTTTGAATATCCTTCTCAGCTTCCTCTTGAGCCCTCTGCAACATCTTTCTTATTTTCATAGTCCAGAAATATGTGTACCATCCTCCCTTTTTCTTATCCTTCTTTCTTTCAAATTCAACAAGACCCTCATCAACAAGCCTATACAAAATATTTCTTGTCTGGTTGATAGTAAGACTCAACTTTTGGGAAATCAGAAATTCATTAACTCTTTGTTTGTTATACAAAATGTCAACTATTCTTTCAGCACCAGCTCCAGAGACATTAGACACAATTCTTTTTAAAATCTTGAATAAATTTTCTTGCATTTACCCTTCTAAAGCTTTTTAGTTAAAAATCTTTCTATACAATCACAATTTTTCACGATTATTGTAGTCTTTTTCAAGTTAATATAAATATATATAAACAATTTTTAAAATTCATTATAATGGCTAGTGAAAAAAAGGATTATTTGGCAGATTTGCCTGACTTGCCTCCTTTACGGACACCTTCGGATATGCAGAGCGCACAGACCTCAATACCTTCTGTAACGGAGATAGATGACTTTCAGGAGCTACCTTCATTCCCTTCTTCTCCTTCACACAACAGATTTTCTCAAGCAGCAATAAAAGATGCAGTCTCAGGAGATAGACAGTATCAAAGAGAGGAGATGCAGGAATGGAAGCCTACAAAGTTTGAAAGAAGAGAACCTGTTTCAACAAATGACGAATTGGATGAAGATTATCAGGAAAGGAGTAACTTCGCACGCGAAGTAAACAGATCCAGAAACTCTAAGCCCGGGCCAGAGGTGTTTGTAAAAATTGAGAAGTTTTTCTCTGCTAAAAAGACCGTTTCAGAGGTTAAACAAAAACTTGATGAAATCGACTCTCTGATAAATAAAGTAAGAGAGATAAAATTAAGAGAAGAACAAGAACTCGCCGCCTGGGAAAAAGAGCTAACAGAAATTAAATCCAGATTAAAAGACGTAAGCGAACATATATTTGAGAAGGTGGAATAATGGGCTCTGAATATATAGGTTTTTCTTACGAGGATAAACAGGCTGTACAGATAAATCTCCTCAAAGCTCGACTTGAAATTTTAAATCTACTAAAGATGTTTGCAAATTATAAACGTTTAAGATCAGAAGAGCTTTCTACAAAAATAGCTCTTAAGAATAAAATTGGGGAAACAACTGAACTCTTGTCTAGATTTGAAAAACAAACACCGCATCCCAAATATAAAGCAGTTCTCCCAACAAGTGAGTCAAAAAAAGAAATAGAAAGAGACTTTACAATAGAAGAAGAGATAGATAACATAAAAAAGAGATTGCATGATTTAGGCGCGGACTAAAAAATAATTTCTTTTTCTTTAGGTAATTTCAGAATACTAGAAAAAAATTAAAGACAACATAAATCCCTTAACGCATGATCCACCATCTACGGCTCAAATCAAAATGATTACCGATCATCATTGCTAGATGCGAATCCAGAGTAAATTTTCCGGAAGTTTTGATCACACATTAAGACTTAGACACGAAGAATGGCTAAGATCCCAACATCTTTATAAATAAATACCTTTTAAGATTTGAATGAAAACAAGAGAAGAATTAATAAAAAAATATATAGATTTTTTTATAAAAAACAATCATAAAGAGTTGCCTTCTTCATCGATAGTATTGGAAAACGACCCAACAGTGTTATTTACAACCGCTGGAATGCAACCTCTCGTTCCTTATCTTCTTGGACAGCCCCACCCCCTAGGTAAAAGACTTGTCAGCGTCCAGAAATGCATAAGAACCAACGATATAGATGAAGTAGGTGATGAAGTCCATCACACTTTTTTCGAGATGCTTGGGAATTGGTCTCTGGGAGATTATTTCAAAGAAGAAGCCATAATTTATAGTTTTGAATTTCTTACAAACTCTCTTGGAATACCAAAAGAAAAGTTGGCAGTAAGCTGTTTCGCAGGCGACAAAGATGTCGAAAGAGACGAAGTTTCTGCGGAAATATGGGAATCATTAGGCATATCTCCCAAGAGAATAGCTTTCCTACCAAAATCAAATAATTGGTGGGGTCCAGCGGGAAGTGTTGGTCCGTGTGGTCCGGATACAGAAATGTTCTTTTGGTCAGGAAAGGGCGAACCTCCCGAAGAATTTTACCCTTTAGATAAAAACTGGGTTGAAATATGGAATGATGTATTCATGGAATACGAGAAACTTTCAGACGGAAGATACATCAAATTAAAACAAAAAAATGTAGATACTGGAATGGGAGTTGAAAGAACTCTCGCAGTTCTTCAGGGTTTTAGCGACAACTACAAAACAAAAATATTTTCTCCAATTATCAAATCCATTGAAAAAACGTCTGGAAAAAAATATTCCTCAAACAAAAAAGCATTCAGAGTCATTGCAGACCATATACGTGCGGCGACATTTATCTTGGGAGACGACCATTCAATTTCTCCCTCAAACGTCGGCAGAGGCTATGTTCTTAGGAGATTGATAAGGCGAGCAATAAGATACGGTCAACAATTAGGTATAAAGAAAAATTTTTGCTCAGACATATCTAAAATAATAATAGAAGATTATGCAGAATATGAAGAGTTAAGGAGAAATGAAAAAAATATTTTAAATGAGATGAATAAGGAGGAAAACAGATTCAGAGAAACGCTAGAGAAAGGGATAAAGAAATTTGAAGAAATATGCGCCTCTTCAGGAAAAATAATTTCTGGAATAGACGCATTTCTATTGTTTCAGAGCTTCGGATTTCCTGTTGAGATGACCTCTGAGCTGGCTCGTGACAAAAACAAAGAAGTCGATATGAGCGGATACGAAAAAGAGTTTGAAAGGCATCAGAATCTAAGCAGAGAGTCCTCTGCAGGTGTTTTCAAATCTGGACTTGCAGATAACAGCGAGAAAACAACAAGGCTTCACACCGCAACACATCTTCTAAACGAGGCATTAAGAGAGGTATTGGATAAAAATATAAGACAGAAAGGTTCAAACATAACACCAGAGAGGCTCAGGTTCGACTTCAATTTCTCAAGGAAACTAACCGATGAGGAAATAAAGAAAATAGAAAACTTAGTTAATGAGAAAATAAAAAGTTCCTTGGAAGTCACCTCGAAAGAAGAAAATCTTAAAGAAGCCATAAATTCCGGTGCGCAGAGTGAATTCGGGGCGAAATATCCTGACAAAGTTTCAGTTTATACAATAGTCGATAAAAAAAATAAAAGAGGTTGGTTCTCAAAAGAGGTCTGCACAGGACCTCATGTTAAAAATACAAAGGAAATAGGACATTTTAAAATAATAAAAGAAGAAGCTGTTGCTTCAGGCATAAGAAGAATAAAGGCGACAGTAGAATAGCTACTTAAGGTTATGGCACGCCTTTAAGTCTTTCTCAAAAATCTTCAATCCTTCAGGTACCTCTATCCCACTAATAGTTTCTCTTAATGAAATTCCATTCTCTTTCTTCTTCTTCCAAACAAAACTATTAAATTCCTTTAGCTCTTTAATCAACTTAGGTTCAAAATCAGATTTCTTAGTTTTTGGAAACACCTGTTTCTTCATATCCATACCTCTTGTTTCTCCTATAACCGAAGTGACTTGAGGTATTATAGGATATATCAATAAAAGCAATCTATCTAGAACAAAATTCAAAGTATATTTCGCAGATTCATTTTCTTTTTCGCTGAAATACTTATCTGCATTGTAAGCCCTGGATTTTACAACTTCTATATAATGTGAAGCAAAATCTTCCCATATGAATTCTCTCATCTCAACAGCTGGAGTGTGAAAATCATATTTATCATAGCACGATTCAAATTTAAAAGTAAGATACCCAATATACTCAATAAAATATTTATCCAATGCACTCAGGGAAATTTTTGATTTTTTACTCTTAAAAAGCGATACGAATTTTGAAACATTAATTATCTTGTTTATTGTCTTCAGCTCAGATTTTATTCTCTCTCTTGAGCACATTAAATCCTGAGAACTTAAATCGCCCTCGATTGCCGACCAAAACCTAAGGGCCTCTGCACCCTCGCTTTTCAATATCTCCTGTGGGTCTATGACATTCCCAAGGGATTTTGACATCTTCCTGCCTTTTTCATCTAAAATGTGCTGATGTATCCACACATCCTTGAAACAGGCTTTCTTAGTTTCAAGATAACCTCTCAACAGAGTGTAATAAAGCCAAGTTCTTACTATTTCTTTACCTTGAGGTCTAAGACTCGCGGGATAAGCTCTCTTGAAGAAGGAATCATCTTCCCCATAGCCTAAAATATAAAGTTCAGATATGGAAGAATCCATCCATGTATCAAAGACTCTTTCTTCACCAATCCATTTAACTCCGCTAAAATCAGAAACCTTTCCAATTTTTTTCCTGTCTTTGTAAACCTCATCATTCTTTTCAGGAGATTCGATCCATGGTTCACAATATCTCCCATCATGAGGCAAAACTACAAGTCCATCATCAGAGTGCCAGAGGGGAATAGGTGTAGCATAATATCTCCTTCTGGATATTGGCCAATCTATCTTTATAGAATCAAACCACGAGTCGAGTATTTTTCTCGATTCCTCAGGATAAAAATCTATTTTTTTAGAAATTTTTCTGAGTTCATCCTTAAACTCAAGTTGTCTCATATAAAACTCAGGCATCTCTATAAATTCTATTTCTGCTCCAGACCTTTCCGATACAGGAGTTCTATGCATTATATTTTCCTGTTTTGTAATTAATCCTTTTTCTTTCAAAACTTCTAAAATTTTTTCTCTTGCTTCTTTAACTTTAAGACCATTTAAAAATCCAGAATTTTCGTTCATTCTCCCATCTTGTCCTATTGCAATCTTTGGCTTGAGATTCATATCTCTGAAGAATTGTATGTCAGATAAGTCTCCAGCAGAACACATCATGACAATTCCGGTTCCTTTCTCAGGATCAGCCAGATTGTTTTTCGCTATCTTAACCTCTTGTGCAAATAAAGGTGTTATCGCAGTCTTTCCCTCAAGATGTAAATATCTGGAATCTTTTGGATTAAAAATAACCATCCCACAAGTGCATATCAGTTCAGGTCTCGTTGTTGCTATTTCTATAAACTCGCCTGTTTCTTTTATCCTCCATTTAATAGATGTAAACTTTGAAGGAATATCTTTGTACTCTATCTCAGAATCTGCAAGAGTAGTTCTTAATTTAGGGTCCCAATTGTTTATCCTTGTAGATTCATAAACGACACCTTTCTTATATAAATCCACAAAAGTTTTCTGGGTAAGTTTTCTATACTCTTTGCTGTCAGTCTTATATATCGCGCCAATATGTTTTCCCTCTTCGTATGAAGTGAAAGATATACCCAATTTTCTGAAGCTATCTATGCTGTCAGAAGAAGTACTATTCAGTAATTTTTCACAATATTCAAGAAATTTTTTTCTTCCAACTTCATGTGCAGATATCTTATATTCTTTTTCCGCAGCCATCTCAATAGGCAGTCCATTTCTATCCAAACCTAGAGGAAATACAACATCAAATCCCTTCATTCTTTTGTATCTCGCAAAGAAATCCATATAACAATAAGTTATTGCCTGCCCTATATGTATAGGTCTGTTAACATATGGTGGAGGAGTATCTATAGAATAAATCTTCTTCGCCTTTTTTGGGTCAAATCTAAAATTCTCCTCTCTCATCCACTTTTTCGTTATCTTCTCTTCAATCTCAACATTCCAATTCTTTATTTCTTCAGATTCATTCATCTTTAATCCAATAAATTACAGGTTAAAAACCTTAATATTTCTCAGATAGGGCGTGTTTGATATATATAAGTTTTTAAGCTCGACTTTTACAATTTAATATGTATATATCAGACAACATAACATTAAATATTAATTTCAAATTTTATGGAAATGAAAAAAAACATTACGATTGTCTTCTTAAGCATTTTTGTTTATATTTTGTTCATTTCAATGACAAGTGCTAAAATAATTAACTGCGAAGGGGATTTCGAATGTTTTCTAAACAACTCGGTAAATTGCACGAGTAGCAGAGTCATGGTGATAGAGTCAGTGCAATTTTTCGATTCATTCAATGTAAGTTTAAAAACGCTCTTCAAAATCAGACCTTATAGAGACCAATGCGAACTATTTTTTGAACCAAAATATCTAAAGATAAGAATGACTGCCGAGTTAAAGGAGCAATTAATGAATGAACTAAACCTGACTAAATGGGAAGTTAGGAAATTAGAGCACGATATAAATAAAGAAATCAAACTAGAAAATCAAAATAAAAAAGCCTTAATATGTAGATTCAAAATTGAGGATCTAACTGCAGTATTAAGCAGATGGCGTGAAGGCACTTTCTCAACTTATGATTTTGAGAATGCACATTGCAAATAATTTCGACATCTTTATGTCAAACTTGCCCGTGCATAAAATTAAAACGATTAGAAAGGAGTTTCTTGCATATTCAAAGTCCCAAGACAGTCCTTCCCTTTTAGAACAGGGTAGAGCTAAAAGGACTTTGTGATTTTTCACTACTTACTTAGGTAACAATCAATGCTTAAGCTTTAAAAACTCTCAAAAAAGCGAAAAAGAATGGGACAAAGGTTATTTTTTGGTTTGACCATAGCAGTAATATTTTTAATATCGGTATTCGCAACCCCATACGTTAGGAGAGGAGACGAATTAGACTATCTATTAAGTCAGAGAAACAGAATGTCGCAAAACTACTTAGATAGACAAGCTTTAGCAGATTATAGACAAGGAGAGTTATTTGTATTTGCAAAAGATATCAGAGTAGGCTATCTAGATTGGGAGACGGATGAATTCATAGACATTCAAAGACAAGGAGCTTATATATTTGAAAATGAAATGATAATTGCTGACGTCTTTGTAAGATCTCCTGCAGGATTAAGAGACATTCTTGACGTATATGTCACCATAGGCTCAACTATAGGTAGTGGAAATGACCCAGAGCATACTTGCACAGAAAATTTGAATAAGAAGGAAGATTTAAACAGAAAAATCCAATTCAATCCAGAGACCGATATATGGTTTAAATGTGAATTTACAGCAGAAACGCCTAATAGTATGTACAGTCAGTACTGGATAACTGCGGAAGTTTCAACCATGTCTTCAGGAAAAAAAATAGCGGAAAATATGAATTTGTTTTATTTTTTCAATCCATTTATTTCAATATCAGTTAAGGGAGGAGATGTAAAGTTTGAAGGAACACGTCCTGAAGAAAAAAGTCTATCTAATGAAATAATAGTAATTAATGAAGGAGACTATGGATATAATGTTCCACTTGAGATATTTATTTCTGGGACAAACCTTTACGATTCCAACGCTTTTAAGGCTAGATGTCCAACTTCAAATCAGTTATCATTGAAACAAATCAAGTACAAATCTAGATATAAAGGGCAAGAATCTGAATTTACGAAAATAGATTATTCAACTAGACCAGACCTCTCCATAATAGAACCGATTTTAGAAGGATATCCTATAAATGAAAGAGAGGAAGTTGGTCTGACCTTCCAAATAGAATTTCCAGAGCGATGTAATGGGAATTTTGATGACGGTTTTTTATATATATGGGCTAAGCCAAAAGACAACAGTCCATACACTCCAGTTGTTGGAGTAAGAATTGGAATGGGCTCATAATTCTCTAGATGTTCAAGAGAAATTATTTTACCAAATAACTTATTATTTTTTAAATTTTATATTTAATCTTTCTTAAGTAATCCTCAAATAAAATTATAAAGCCTTCCCTCCAACTAAATAAAATGGAAATGATGGTCCCTATTAATAGGATAGGAGAAATTAGTCTAGACACTTTAGTCTCAGATTGTCTCCAAATTATCTAGCTAAAAGTAAGGAGCATAATAAAAATGGAGTTTTCTTCATAGAGCTTGATGAAATACCGCGTGCATTTCACAACACAAAATTCAGAGACATAGTATATTTAGACAAACCAGTCTGCGCCATTACATCAAGGCTATACTTAGAAAGCGTTAGTCCCACACTAACTTTATCTTCATTATTTCAAGAAAGAGGAGAATTTTTTCCATTTAATCCAGAATACATAAAAGAAGTCTAGATAGGAAAAATCACACTAATTATCTTTAATTACACAAACCTCCCACATAGTGTTTTTTCAAATTTAATCAATTTTTTATACCCTCTTCCTCTCTAAATAATATGAAATTCAAGATAAGAAATTTTAGTGAGAAAGATTTGAATGAATGTGTTAAAATTATTGAACTTGGACTTGGAAAAAAGGACGCCAAATATGCAAAAATAGACTTTCTTGAAGGTATTCATCCAAAAACTAATGAATACGTGTTTCTAAAAAGAAGAGTCGCTTTAATTAAAAATAAAATAGTTGGAATTTGCGGACCCTATCAATTAGTTGCCCACCCCAAAGATTATGTTGGAATATGTTGGTATTCCGTATTGTCTGATTTCAGAAACAGGGGAATTGGTACAGCTCTTCTAAAGGATTCTGAAAAAATAGCCAAGAAAAGAGGGTATAAGACAATGTTTGTTTGGGCAACAGAAAAAGCTCAAGAATTCTATATAAAAAATAATTTTAAGAAATCAAATTTTAAACTTAAACCAAAAGAAACTGACATATTACTTTTAAAAAAATTATGAGACTGTATTAATTCATTAAAATGATAGAGAACTATTTTAAATCAGTATATGGGAACATTTCTTCCCACAAATTTATAACTCTCTCAAGACTAAGATAGGGTATGAACAAAAAAACTAAGAATTTCGTTGAAATATTTTCAAAGGCAGAGAGAAAATTCGGCAAGGATAACAAAAGACTCGCAGGAGAGGGTTGGAATTCCGATTGGAAAACTCTCATCGCAACGATAATGTCTGCACAGTCAAGAGACGAGACAACAATTCCAATTGCGGAAAATTTGTTTAAAAAATATCACTCAATTGAAAAACTATCCAAAGCGAAATTTAATGACGTTCTTCACATACTAAAAAGTTTAAATTACAACAGAACAAAAACGAAAAACATAATCCAGACAGCAAAAATACTAGTTTCAGATTACAATTCAAAGGTTCCTGATGAAATAGACGAGCTGGTTAAATTACCAGGAGTGGGGAGAAAAACAGCGAATCTCATTCTCTCGGAGATACATAAAAAAGATTCTATATGTGTTGACACTCACGTACATAGAATTTCTAATGTCTTAAGAATAGTAAAAACAAAAAATCCATTTGAAACGGAAAAAGCATTGGAAAGAATCGCTCCAAAAACGTATTGGTCCAGAATAAACCGCATTTTCGTTCTCTGGGGCAAGTCCGTTCAAGGCAGAGACAAGAAGAAGATCCTATCTGTTCTTGAAAGTTAACAGAGATAGATTTTTATACCCTATAATCTCTAAAAATAAATGGCTGAAAATAAGATACATATGCCTGGCTCTTTCGGAGGCTTGACAAGATACGATGACGAATATAAAAGTAAATTAATGATTAGTCCCACACAGGTTATTGGATTTCTTATAGCCGTTCTGGCTTTCGTAATAGCCTTAAAATTGTTCTTCCCAGCCTACTAACATGTTTCCAGGAATGAATCTAGACCCGAGAAAGATGCAGTCAATGCTCAAGCAGATAGGAATGAAACAAGAAGAGATAGACGCGTCCAGAGTTATAATAGAAACAAGTAATAAAAAAATAATAATAAACAATCCCTCGGTGCAAAAAATAGTCTTCCAAGGCCAGGAATCGTTTCAGGTTTCAGGAGAAATTTCAGAATCCGGATTTTCAGAAGAAGATATAAATCTCATAGTGGAAAAAACCGGCAAGACACCTGAAGAAGCGAAAAATGCCCTTGAAAAAACAGGAGACATCGCAGAAGCGATAATGAGTTTATCAGAATAAATTGAGATTTCTCAGCATTTTCGTCATTAGAAAGGTATTTAAACAAAATTATCCTTAAAGAAACTTACGGTGCACGTATGTTTTAATGGAAGAGATAATAAAAGAGAAAATTAGTGCAGACCATCTGCTTTATGTAAGCCTAAAGTACACGAAAACTTGTGATGTAATTATAAATCTACTTTCAAGATGGAAAAACATGATTGATCGAGGAATTGACTATCTTGTTGAAAGAGCAAAAAAGGAAAAGAAGTGGAAGCCAGTTCCTGATGCTCCAAGAGCAAAACTCATCCAGTTAAAAGAGATTTATACAAAAGTGCCAGAGGTTAGTCAGGCTTTAGAGCTTTATGAGTTGTTTAGGGATCTTGACAAGTTGGAAAAGATAAGGGAAAATGAATTTAGAAAGGGAGTCAATTTGAAAGTCACATATAAAGGCCAGATAATAAATATTAATTTAATTCAGCTCAAGGATTACTCGAATATACTAGAAAGATTTATAAGTTATATAAAATAACCCTTCCTACTTTAAACTATAAAGTTACAAAAATGGGAAAACTTATAACTATCACCTCAGGTAAGGGGGGTGTCGGAAAAACAACAACTTCAATAAATCTCGCGGCTGCGATAAATTCTTTTGGAAAAGATGTAGTTGTGGTAGACGCAAACCTTTCCACTCCTAATGTAGGGTTGCATTTAGGCGCTCCGATCGTCCCTATAAGCCTTAACCACGTCCTTACAGGAAAGGCCAAGGTCTCAGAGGCAATATATGAACATGAATCTGGAACAAAAGTAATACCTTCTTCTCTCTCAATAAATGATCTGAGAAATTTGGAACATTCAAAGCTTAAAGACGTAGCCAAAAAAATAAAGAAGAGTGCTGATTATATATTGTTTGATTCGGCAGCAGGTCTTGGGGAAGAGGCAATTGCAGCCATAGAGTCAGCTGATGATCTAATAATTGTCACAAATCCTGAAATACCTGCAGTCACAGACGCTCTGAAAATTTCAAAACTTATAGAGCAAATGGGTAAAAAGGCTCTTGGAGTGATAGTCACAAAAGTGAGAAACTCCAAAACAGAAATGCCTCTGTCAAATATTCATGAAATGCTTGAACTTCCAATTCTTGGAGCCATTCCTGAGGATGATAGGTTTCAATCATCTTTGGCTATGAAGGACGCGCTTGTTCATACCTTTCCAAAGTCAAAAGCCGCAAGAGAATACAGGAAAATAGCAGCAAAACTAATAGGAGAGAACCACACAGAAAAAATATCTCTTTTAGACAGACTGTTTAACAGGCATTAATCTAAAAACCTTTGTTCTTCCAACACTCTTCGTAAGCCGAATAAGTTGTAACAATTCCCATTCCAAATCCTTGAGCAACTTCATTAATTGCTTGTAACCCTGTTACATAATCATATACATAATTTCCAAATTCACGATTCTCTCTTCGTATTTTTTCAATCTTCGCCATAATAATATCAGACACATTTTCATCTAAAATATTTCTTACTTGATCATTCACGCTTTCTACATCTGCCTCTTTTATTTTTAAGCTCTTTTTATCCATTTTTAATTGTGCTTCTATCATCCTAAAAGCAAGTCGAGATCCTGATGTATAACCTCTAATAAGAGACACATCATCTTCGTATCTTCTTCTGATTTTTGTAGCTCCGTCATCAATATATTCTAATAAAATAGGTTGTTCATTTCTTAATCTTCTTCTTACACTTTGGTGAAATTCACTTAAATTTCCTAAGTAATAAGCTCTAGCTGTCTCTTCTAAGGTTGAATCAATTGCCCTTGCTGATATAGTTATCATAAAAATTCTCCTATAGAGGCTTATTTAAACTTTTCTGGTTTTAAGAAACAAAATTAACTAATCCTACTTCCTAGCTCACTCTCTCTATCAGGTACTAAAATGGACGCACTTTCTCTATCGCTACTTACAACCGCGAGAATCATACCATTGCTTTCTATACCTCTAAGCATGCTAGGTTCAAGATTGTACACAAAAACAGCATTCTTTCCCTCCAACTCATCTTTTTTATAGTATTTTTTCAATCCAGCTACAATTGTCCTCTCCTCATTTCCAAAACTTACTTTCATAACAAGAAGTTTATCAGCATTTGGATGCTCTTCCACTTCCAGTATTCTTCCAATTCTCAGGTCTAGCTTTGCAAAATCCTCATATTTTATTTTATCCATTCTTTCTAAAGCAATTCAAACTTTATAAAGATTTCAAATAGAAAGTTTACCTGACAACTTTACTTTCCTAAAAAATTTATAAACTTTCATTTGAAGTAGTTTATATGAGACTGGAAGTTCCATTTTTCAAACAGACGACAGCTCTAAATTGTGGGCCTGTAGCTCTGCGCATGGTTCTTGCTTATTTTGGAAACGACATAAGCCAGGAAATATTGGATCAAAGGACTGGAATTAAACAAGGAAAAGGGACTCTTACTATTCAAATAGCCACAGCAGTTGCTCTTTCAGGTTATAAAGCCGAGTTCTTCTCCAAAAATATTTATTTCAACGAGGAGAATTTGAAGCTTGAATTTTATCAAAAATACATGGATGAAATACAAAGATCAAAACAATTGGTTGAAGATGCTAAAAATGCTGGAGTTAAAATGGAAGAAAAAACATTAGACATTCTGGAAATATTGGAAAAAGTTAACAAAGATTGTCTGCCAATAGTTTTACTTGACTGGAACGCTATAATAGGAAAAGAAAAACAAGGGTATCAGGGGCATTTTGTTCCTATTGTAGGATATGACGATGTTAATGTTTATGTTCATAATCATGGCTTCGATGGCACAGCTCCTTTCATGAAAATCAGAAGAGAAATATTCGATAAAGCCAGAAAATCTCAAGGGACAGATGAGGATATCTTGTTCATCAGAAGAAATTAAATCTTTATCTTTCGCGCGTATTCTCCGACAAAAAGAACATCCTTTTCCTTTCCTGACAAAGCATATATCCAACTAAGCACCCAAAGAAGCATAACAAAAATACTAAGCGCAAAACTAACTATCCATCCTATTATAGGTATCCAACCTATTATCGATGCCAAAACCCCTGCAATAGCCCCAATTACAAATATCACGATACTTTGTCTTGCATAAAACATAACATACTTATCTCTCCTCCTCACAACTATGGCTATAACAAATCCGACTATGCTAAGAAAAGTTGCTAAAAATGCGTACAATACAGAATCATCACTTTTTTCTCTTTTTTTCAGTTTCGCCATAATATAATCCAAGAAGACATATAATAAAAACTATTGCATACATAACAAAACCATAAACACACGCAGGAAATCCAAGTACATATGAACATCCTCCAATAGCGCAACTGCCTCTGAACATTTCATTATATGTCAAAAACCCTGAGAAAAGCATTCCCGCTATGCTTATACACATCACCACCTTCAAAGCCGTTTCTTTTCTCATAAAACACATAATAATATCTAAGTTATAAATCTTACTTGGATTTTCTAAGTTCCAAATTGATAAGTCCTAAAGTTTTCTTAGGGTATTTCCTAGCAGTGTGTTCTATCTTACTGGATGATTTATGAGCTGAGTCATAATTATATCCCTTTGACATCAAATTTCTTTCATGGAGCTCGTGCAGAAGAACAAATTTAAGATCTCTATTAGAAAGGTCATCATCTATCCACACTTCATTTTTTGGAACGAAATGATAAACCTTATCATGTCCTCCTTCAGTGAAGTCTATATAAAATAAATCCCTGACAAGTTCCCCATTTACAATCCAAACGCTTATTTTATCATTGCTGTATTTCTTCAATTTCTGCTTGTGGATTCTTTCAACCAACTTTTCATGATTTTTTATCTTTTTTATTTTCTTGTATTTGCTACTTTTAATTCTCTCAGACTTCTCTTTTCTATCAGCAATCTCAATAGCCCTATCATAACTAAAACCTCTTTTCATTAAGCGATTTTCAACTAAGAGGTGTTCAACAAAGAATCTTTTCTCTCCAGAAGAATTTTCATCATCTATCCAAAACTCATTTTCAGGAATAAAGTTGAATCTATAGTGTTGTCCAAAGTTTGTAAATTCCTCATCCAAATTTTTTCGAACATTTGTTCCGTTAACTATGAAAATTTTAAATCCTAAAACTTCTCCTTCTTTTTTTAAATAAGGCGCTCTCACAATAAAATAAAAAAGACTAAACTTAAATATCTATCTGAATTTAAACAAGAATGAAAAAATTGAGGATAGGTTATATTTTCTGGGATAAGGCTTTGACAAAGGATGAGAAAGCTTTTCTGCGTGTCACAAAAAAAAGAGGTCATGAGTTAGTGATGTTTAATCTTTTAAACCCTATAGACGAGAAAAAATATCTTGACAAAATAAAAGAATGCGATATTTTTTTTAACAACAGCGCCGAAGATTTTGCTCTAGAGTTTGTAAAAACAATAGAGGGAATGGGTAAGAGAGTCATAGACTCTTCGAAGACGGCATATTACACGGAGGACAAATGGATGTTTTATTTAAAATGTAAGAAGAACAAAATACCCTCACCAGAAACTATACTTCTCTCAGAGGATAAAAAAGCCATAGAATCAGAACTTTTAACATTTAACAACTGGCCTGTTATTCTAAAAAGAGTCTATGGGACAACTGGAAACTTCGTAGAGAAAGCAGACAACCTCAAAGATGCTCTAAAAATAATAGACAAATTTTGGAAAAAATCTTCAGAGAGATTTCCGATAATAGCGCAGGAATTTATCCATTCTCCAAGCTACAGGGTTACAGCCATTGGAAACAAAATTGTACAGACCGCCATAAAAAACAGCTCAGGCTGGAAAGCGACAGGAGTATATGCAAAAAACATAGGCAGGTTTAAAATAGAAAAAAATCTGGAATCCATGGTATTAAAACTTCTAAAAGTTTCAGGGATAAGTGTTTGCGGGATAGATCTTCTGAAGAAAGGAGATAAATGGTTTGCTCTTGAGATAAACTCCCAACCTGCACTCGACTTCTTTGAAAATGAGAGGGAGAAACTAGTTGAAGAAATAGTAAAACTTCTGGAAAAGAAATCTACATGATTCTCTCAGGATCATAAATTCTATGCAACTTTTCTATTCCCTCAAGGTTAATCTTCGCAGTTATTAATCCCTCTCTGTCTTCTATTTCTGAAAGTATTTTATGAGGTGCCGCGATAGAAGAATAAATAATCTGATCTTTATCATCTAGAACAGGGTTTATGAGTGCAACATAAAATAGATTTTCAAAAGCTCTAGTCATGATTAAAGACTTAAGCAGATTTTTTTCCCTTTCCCTGTATTTCTGTTTATATTCTTTAGCGCCATGAGCGTGCAATTCGTACTTCCATTGAGAAGGACAGAAAATTATCTGAGCACCCTGCGCCTTCATGTCTCTAAAAACTTCAGGAAATGCAAGGTCCCAGCATACAGCTATTCCTATTTTAGCAAAATCTGTCTTAAATATTCTGACATCTCTTCCAGCCTGCACATCCTCTCCCTCTCCATAAAGGTGCATTTTTTTATATGCTCCAAGGATCTTTCCAGACCTATTTATGAGCATAGCAGAATTATATTTTTTCTTATTTATTATTATAAGGTCGTTTATTAT
Organism: Candidatus Woesearchaeota archaeon; assembly: GCA_964513665.1. Classification (GTDB taxonomy): domain Archaea; phylum Nanobdellota; class Nanobdellia; order Pacearchaeales; family GW2011-AR1; genus UBA73. The sequence goes on from CAZEOE010000001.1 coordinate 36,212, forward strand.
GCAATAAATCTGGTTTTGTGCACACTCATTTCTTATCTCTTTTATTAAATCATCATCAAAATCAAGTATCTCATCCTTGTGTATGCATGATTCAGGAAAACAAACAATATCCGCCTTTCTCCTCTTAGCCATTCTAATATATTTTATTATCTTGTCAAGGTTGTGCCTATCTCTTTCAAAATACCTTATCTGTGCCAATGCTATAGTAGGTTTTCTCATATATGTGATAAAAAGAATAAATATTTAAACATGTGTAAAACAGAAAACACATGGATTTGACGTTTTTCATAGATTTTATAATTCATTTTGATAAGTATTTAGGAGAAATAATAAATAATTTCGGCGGTTTTGCATATCTCTTTCTTTTTCTTATAGTGTTTCTTGAGACGGGTCTTGTATTTACACCATTTCTTCCAGGAGATTCACTCCTCTTCGTAGCGGGAGCCTTTGCGGCACAGGACGTTCTAAACATTCTATTGCTCTTTGTCCTCCTCTCAGCAGCAGCGGTTTTAGGAGATAGCGTAAATTATTGGGTAGGATTTAAATTAGGTGATAAAATTTCAAAAAGCAGATTCATAAAAAAAGAACATCTCGATAGGACTCATGAATTTTATAGAAAACATGGGGGCAAGACAATAATCTTGGCAAGGTTTGTCCCAATCGTTAGGACATTCGCGCCTTTTGTCGCAGGAGTTGGAAAGATGAATTACAAAAAGTTCTTTGGTTTCAACTTTATAGGAGGAATAATATGGGTTGCGCTATTTCTCTTTGCAGGATTCTTTTTCGGAAATATACCTTTTGTTGAAGAAAGATTGACTCTGTTTATTTTGATAATAATCTTCCTATCTTTTGTTCCTATAATAGTTGAATTTGTCAGACATAAAAGGAAAAGATATAAAAATAACTCTTCGATTAAGCAGATATGAAAAAGAGTTCAAAAGTTTTATTGACTTTAGTCATAATCATTATTTTATCGCTCACATTTTATTTTTTCTCGGAATGGATATCAAACGTCACAGGATTTGCAGTTAAAAGATAAGTTTATAAACCATTTTTTTTATTCTCTATAATGTTAATACCAGTCAGATGCATGGGGTGCGGAAAACCCATAGGCCATTTATGGGAGCAGTACAAAAAGAGAATAGATGCAGGCGAGGATGCCGGAAAAGTTCTTACAGAGCTTGGACTTGAGAGATATTGTTGCCGAGCAACTCTTCTTGGACATGCCGACATGCTTCCAGAAATAACAAAGTTCAAGAAAGCCTAGTTAATATCATCTCATGACTATGATTCTCAGAGATACTAACTCCTCAAATTTATAATAAATTCATAGAGTTTTATAACCCTAATCCATATAGCAGTTTTAAGCAGTTGTAAATATAAAGTCATTTTCAAAACCTCTCATCCAAAGATAGTAAAATTATTTTTTAAGCCTTTGCCTTTATCTCTATGCAAACACCAGCAGCAACAGTGGCTCCTGCATCTCTTATGGCAAACCTAGCCATATGAGGGTTACTTGCCTGTGTCTCTATAACAAGGTTTCCTATAGGCTTCAATCTGACCTTAGCAACCTCTCCATTCTTAAGGAAATCAGGATTTGCAGTCTTTGTTCCATCAGGACTAGTTTTTTCTATCAATTCAATAAACTGGCATGGCACTTGAGCTGTGTGAACGTGAAATACTGGAGTATATCCTTTAGCAATAACGGTTGGGTGAGAAATAACCGCAATCTGCGCAACGAACTCATCAACAACCTTAGGAGGATTATTTATATCGCATATTATGTCTCCTCTAGCTACGTCCTTCTTTCCAATTCCTCTAATATTAACTCCAACATTATCTCCAGGTTCAGCCATATCCAAAACCTCATGGTGCATTTCAATAGTCTTAACTTCTCCTTCAACACCTTTTCCTGTTCTTCCAGGCAAGATTATAATCTTCATTCCGGTCTTCATAACTCCAGTTTCAATCTTTCCAACAGGAACAGTTCCAATTCCCTTAATCTCATAAGCATCCTGTAATGGCATTCTCAAAGGTAAACTCGTAGGTTTTTCAGGCATCTTAAACAAATCCAATTGTTCAAGTAATGTAGGTCCTTTATACCAAGTCATCTTATCAGACTTCTTAGCCAAGTTTTCTCCCTTAAATCCAGATATAGGAATATAAGTCATCTCATCAATCTTGTAACCTGCTTGCTTCAAAACTACTTTAACGTCAGCAACAACCTTATCATACTCCTTCTGATCATAGTTAACTGTATCCATCTTATTTACAAGAACAGCAACTTCTCCGACACCCATTGTCTTCAAGAGCCAAACATGTTCCTTTGTCTGAGGCTGTACTCCAGCACCCTGTCCAGCAGCTACAACAAGGAAAGCGCAATCTGCCTGACTAGCACCAGTAATCATATTCTTGACAAAGTCTCTGTGTCCAGGAGCATCAATTATTGTAACCTCATATTTCTGAGTTATAAGCTTCTCATAAGAAAGATCAATTGTAACTCCTCTTTCTCTCTCTTCCTTAAATCTGTCCATGTAATAAGCGAATTCAAATCCAACTTTTCCATGTTTCTGAGCCTCTTCCTTCAACTTGTCTAGCTTCTGCTGACTCAAGTTACCTGCTTGAAACATCAAATGTCCAATTGTAGTACTCTTTCCATGGTCTACGTGACCAACGAAAGCAATGTTAATTACTGGTTTTGTCTTTGCCATTTTAGTAATTGTGTTTATTTTGCGAGGTATTTAAACTTTTCTATTTTCAGAAAGCCAGTTTTCACCGAGGTAAAATTAGTTGTAGTTTTTCTCAGCAGGCTCATCTTTATATTTTGCAAACTCCTTCTTTTCCCGAGCAGGCTCATTTTTTATAATGTCCGCAAGCGTCAATCCAGATCTATTTCCAAAAACTCTCTTAAGTTCAGGTTCTCTATATATAGGATCAATAATTATTTTGGAAAGCGAAGTGTGTGAGTTTCCATCCAGACCCAGATTGCTTATATTTAGTATTGATAAAAGATAATTTCTAGAAGATCCATCTTTCTCGCTATAATTTTCTCCAGCCAGATCTATTGACTTAGCTCTTGTTTGGGTGATTGGCTCTCTAATAGAACTAGATACCTGCTTTGGAGGGACATAATCAGGAAGGTCTTCTTCTCTTACGAGTTCAGCAGGACCAAGTTTACTAGCTTGCCATCGTTGAAACCAACTAGGATTAGGATTCCAAAACTCGTTCATCGTTAGCGGTCTTGAGGAAAAGTATCTCTTGATTCTTTCAAACATAGCCTTCCACGACAAAGTTTAATATTTAAACATTTCGATTGTCACCATTTATAAATAACATATTTTTTGTTTAACTTCTTCCGGTTATCCAACTTTTTATTCCTTCTAACTCTTCTTTCGAATCAAGATTTATAATTTAGTCACAAGGAAAATGAAGAATCAAATCTTAAATCTCTCCCAAGCAAAAGTTTAAAAGTGCTACCCTGCGTGAAAATCTATGACTAATAAGAAATTAATAAGGTATGCTATTGCATCACAAAGAATAAGAGAAGTGGCAAGAAATCAAGGTTGGGGCGCTGGCTCTCCAATGAGCTACCAACTAGAGTTAGCCGATGATTATGAGCATTATGCATTAAGCAGGTCAGGTTTAAAGAATGGCGGATGGAGTGGATTAGCAACGGGTTGTTTAGCTTCAATGATTGGAGCGGTAGGTGGCGCAGTATTTGGGGCGATATTTATTGCTAACGGGGATGAAAATGGTTTAGTGGCAAAAACTCTTTATAAAATGGGTGCAGGAATAGGCGGTTTTGTTATTGGTGGTTTGTTGGCAGGGAGCGCATCATTTGCCAGATTATATATTGATGAAAAAACAATACATAACATTGTAAATGAAAGAGAGAAAAGAAGAAAAGAAAGAGGGTATGATAGTGTAACTGAATCACAAACAAAAAGAGCCTATGGAGGGTTAATTGCCAGCGAATCTGATAGATTTGACGTAATGACTGAAAATAGATTTCCCAAACTCTCTGCAAATCAATTAAAAGATATGTCAGAAGAAATACTTGATGGGATAAGGGAGAAACCAAAAAATGAATAGGGTCAGAGCAGATTTTCACAATCATCTTAGAATGAGTAGCAGATTTGCACGAGGAGACTTCAACAGAGCCATAAATACTGCTTCGAGGAAATTAGGGCATGGAGCAGTCTTAGGTGTTGTTAATTTTTCTGATTGGAGATATGAACACCTAATAGATTTAGGAGGGTATGAAAGACAAAATCTTGGTGACAATAGAAATGGAGTTTATGTTCCTGAAAAAGATGTTTATGTAGTAAAAGGACAAGAAGTTCCGACAAAAGAAGGGCATTTGCTTGTTTTTGGAACAGGAGCTAGATATCATTTAAAAGAAGGCAGAAGTTTTGAAGAAACAATTAAAGAAGCAAGAGACCAAGATGGAATAATTGTCGTAGATCATCCATTTCATATTCACGGTCTGGGAAGTTATTTAGAACAAAATCCAAGACTTCTTGAGCAAGTAGATGCTGTTGAAATTCATAATGGAGAAGCTTCTTTCGGACTTCCATTTGGACCTATTCCTTTAGGCGCAAACAAGAAAGCTCAAGACTTTTATGCAAGAATTGAATCAGATTTTCCAAATTTAGGAGCCATCGCATCTTCCGATGGACATTCAATGTATGAAATAGGTTCAAGCTGGACGGAAATTCAAAGACCTCAATTCAATGGATTTGTAAATTCTCTAAGAGAGTCCATAATCAAAACTAATCTCTCTACTCCAACAAGAATGAATAACTCAATAATCGGAGCAATCGATCATATCCTAGATTTAGCCTTAATTACTCAAGTCGGCTTTAGAGTCGGTCTGAGAGATTTTTATCGCGGAACTGACAGACCGGAATAATTTTCTCAAAAAACAATAAAAATAGCCTCGCCAGGATTACCTGAGCGAATACCTCGCGAAGGTTGCCACGGACATCTTATGTCTGTGAGCACTTCGAATCTTGGAATAAAATAGCCTCGCCAGGATTCGAACCTGGGTCCCGGGAGCCAGAGTCCCGAATTCTAGACCGACTAAACTACGAGGCTATGTATTTTTTCATCTTACATATATTTTAAATGTTTCTCACCCTCTCTCG
>CAZEOE010000002.1:0-38405 GCA_964513665.1 Candidatus Woesearchaeota archaeon
TGCCTCTGGAAATGTTTATATCCACCATACGGATTGCTTCGTTGGCATCCCATAACCCGTCTTCGTCCCAGTCAACAACAAAGCCCCAGCGGAGGGTTTCTAAAAATCCGCTTGCGCCCTCTCCGTACTGCGAATCGCCGTATTTGAACCATCCATATTGATTGTTGGGTTGCATTTCCGCCATTAGTTCATCACCCCTTTGATTGTGCCGCGTATCTCCATTTCACGCATTGCACCCTCCAGCATGGGGATTAATACATTCTGCGTCTTTTCCTCATCCATGACGGTGACGGGGGAGTTTACCTGTAATACCACGCTATAACTATTCCCGCCCACACCACCGCCTACGGGTTGTGCGTTCTGCCCCTGCGGGATGACGGCAAATCGTTCGCCGCTTGTCAGCATGATTGGATAAGTGTCATTGGGGTATCCGGGCGGCACTTGCTCCCATCCCTCAGTGCCCTTGGAATAACGATTACCGCCGCCGATGGTATCAGGCGCGACAAAATCCCAATTCCCCGTTTTCAGGAGATTGGCGGTGATGGTGATGTTTTTATCTTTCAGGTCGTTGACGGTGTCACGCAGTTCCGCGACTTTTTTAGCGTATTCTTCCGCAGATATTTTCCCATCGTCGTACTCTTTTTTCAGTGCCTGCGTGGCAAGGGCGACGTTATAGGATTCTTCATCCAATATCCCCATCGCCCGTGCAAGTTCCAACTGTGCGGCGGCGTCCAATCCGGCGGACGCCTGTTGGAATATCATTTTATCAATCGCCGTTTGCATCGCGGCGGCGGCGTCAAGTTGCGCCTGTTCGTTGTCTTTGAGTTTCTGCGTTACGTCTAGGATTTTGTCGGATGTGGGTTGCCAGCCCTGCCGTTGGAGTGTTTCAAGTTCGCGTGTTAGATCGGCGTGTTTCACCTGCAAACTTGCCAAAGACGAATCATATTTGTCTGTGGCGTCTTTGATTGTTCCTTGAATGCCCGCCTTGACAGCCTCCATTGATACGGCGATTTCCTCTGTCGCCGCGCTGAGTTCTTTGGATGCGCCCGCCTGTTGTTGTAATGCCCGCTCCCATGCCAGCCCGTATTGTTCCGCCCGCTGGTACTCGTCAACCAGTCTTTCCATGTCGGCGCGGTACATATTGTGTTGGGCGCGGGTAAGTACGACCTGCCCCTGAAAACGCGCCAGCAACTCCAAGCCTAGTTGTAATTCGTCATGATAATCCAATTGCGCGGATAACAACGGGGTGACAGCATCCGCCGCTAAAACCTTGAATGCGTCCGATGCGTTCTTGACGGACGATTCCAGCCTCATGAATATACCGATGTTTGAATCGGCGGCATGTCCAACCTTATTTAGTTGTTGCTCTGCCTGTTGTAAAAATGCTTCCTTGAATGCGGCGTCGGCATCGTATCCAGCCGCCTCCAACGCTTTGACCTTATCCTTGAATCCGTCCACACTTACGCCGAGAGCGTCAAACCTCATGGTTGTCATGTTGGTCAACGTAAGCACCAACTGATTCATGTTCATGTTCAGACCAGCAGACACCGCTGCAAGGCGCACCGCTTCATCATGGCTTTTTGCCAATCCAAGACTCATAAAATCAGTCGCGGCGGTCATTAACTCCGTATCCGAATATAGCCCGCGTGTCGCTTTTCGCAGGTCACTTAATAGGGCTTCGGATGTTGTACCAATGGATTTTGTCAGGTTGTCAAAACGGTCTTCGACAAGTTGCAATTCTGCGCCAGCGCGGGCAACCTCATAGATTTGTTTTGCAACTTCCCACGCTTTTTCCGCGATTTGAATCCATGCGTTGAGGGATACCCCCGCCATGCTGGTGGTAGCGGCGGTGGTTTCCTCTGTCGCGGCGGTTATTTCCTCTGTCGCTTTCGCAACTTGTTTTATAGCCGGACTGGCTTCATCTTTTGCGGTAATGACAACTTCGATTTTACTCGCCATGTTTACTCGCCTTTTTCACGATGTCTAAAACGTCCTGATTGCGTTTCATCCATTCGCTGTACTGTTTTGGTTTGGTGGGTCTGTGTTTCCACGCCATCAATGCGTCGTAAAACATAAGTGCCAATTTCATGCGCTTATATAGTCTCAGTGGTTGGTCTTTGAGTCCGCCACTGGCATACGGGACGCCGAGTACCCGCCAATCAATACCGATAACCAACTCAGGCGGCGGGGGTTGTTTTTTGTTGACACAATCCCACACCGCCCTGATTAGTTTGGGTCGTCGTCGGGGATGGATGTTATCTCTACGACATGCTCATGGATTTTTTTGGTGATCCACAGTACTGCTTTGGGTTGCATGTCCCCGACGTCTTTAATGCCCTTCAAAAATCCCGCATCCAGCGCGGCTTTTACCACCGCGCCAGATGCTACCGCGACGCTTGGACTATTCCCAGCGTACTCAATCAGTTTGGAGTGATATATCTCAAACTGCGATTGGCTGAAATCAGTCAATTCCGCTTGTACATTCAATTTACTATGCTTTATCAGCATGTGTAACCTTTCTACGGCATCGCCGCCAATTCATTAACTACAATCAGGTCGAGTTTCTTCGCCGCTTGTGTGTACGCGATGCGGAGCGTTCCAGTCACGATGTCGTTCCCGTCCTGCTCACCCAACGAGTCGAAACTTTCCCACTTACCGTAGGCGTCAATGATGAACGTTTTGTAGGTGTACGCCCCGGCGGTGGTCAATGCGCTGCCCTCAAACACAATCCGCACGCGGGTTTCTTCCTGATCTCTCCATACCTCTTTCATCAAACTGGCGCTTGCGTTGTGTTCAAATGTGATCTGCAATGTACCAGAATCGGCGGCGCGTTTGATGAACGAGAAATCCAAACGACCATCAGCGGTACGAACTGCCTGCCATCCGGTTGTCACGTCAAGATTCATCGCCAGTACAGTGTTTGACATGGCAACAAGGTCAGTCGTTGCGACAGTTGCGGCGTCAATGTAAACCGTCGCCTTGCTGAAAAGGATTGTTTCGACGGTGGGGATTGCCACGCCTGCGGTGTAAGTGTAATCTCCTTCAACTTCGCGCCCTTCAAACTGCGCGGACACCTGCAATGCCTCTCCCGCTCCGCCGGAAAGGGAGAACTGCCGGACAAAACAATACCGCATGATCTCTGCTTCGTTGTTGTCTCCGCCTTCGATGACGTAGGTTTGCAAATCAGTGATTTCGATGGGGTCAGTGGACGCCGCCTGCATGTTATAGGAATAGATATACCCACTCCCATCAACATCAGTTGTCGGGGTCGCTTTGTAAATGCCAGCGTTGAAAATGTGGGGGAGTTGCTCGAATGTAGCGTCACCCTCCAGCGCGATTTCTCCGCCCGTCATGGCAACGTATGAGCGGGATGTGCCGCCCAAAATGCCGATGTCCTCAACTGGGAAGGTCGTTTCCCGATTGTCTACGATTACGCCCGTGCCACGCCACACGGTAGAGGCGATGTCAGTACTACCGCCAGCGGACACCTCTTGCCCTAACTGGATGCGGCGCAATGCCTTTACTCCGTTTGTCATTTTATATTTCCTCCACCTTTACGGTTTCCAAACGTTTGGATTTTACAGAGACATACAGACCGCTTTTTATCAGTCTTTGCCTGCCGTATTTCTCCGCTTCTTTATCGGTCAAATCCCGTGCGGGGACGCCGATTAAAAAACCTTTGCCGATGTATCTAAGCATTTATCCACCTCCTGCCTCAACTCGTCGTCTATCACATTCCCCATGTGCCTTGTCAGTCGGTCAACGGTTGCCAGTCGCAGACCCAACGTATCAAGGTTTTTGTCAAACGGTTTTTCGTCCCCCATTGCGACGGCGTCGAATTTATGCGCCTTTGCAATTGTTCCAGCATACCCTATAAACTGGCAATGATGGGCGGTTGCATATGCTCTGCGCCCGTTGTATTCGATAAGATAATCCAAGTCGTCTTTTGTGTACCCTGTATGCCATTCGGGGTCTCGCCCAATTGATACGGCAAAATCCCTTTCCCACTTGTCAGGTATAAATCTCCCTGCCGACATTTTACCACAACTATTACCCCATCTTTTTGTGTTCTCCACGCCCCATCTAAACTGTGTCCTGACGGGGTATCCGGTCACGCAAGCGACGTTTGGGAAGTTGTATAACAGGTCTAATTGCGGTTGCAACCAGTTTGGATAATACAGTATATCGTCATCCCCGTAACAAAAAACTTTATCTTTTGGTAGCATGCTTGCCAGTGTGTGACGCCCCAGGGTCTTGCCCATGTTCTCGCTTCTGACAAACACGTCAGGTCTGTATTCCTGCTGTACCCACTCCCGAAACTCATCACATGAACCATTGTCCCAAACGATAACTGTATAATCCCCGCCTGAGTTATCCCGCATTGTCAACAGACTGGTTTGCACCACTTCCAACCGCTTAGCGTGGTATCCGGTCAGCGTCGGCAGGTGGGTCAGCGCACACAACACAATATTTGTGTACTGGTCTGCGCCCTTGTCCCTGTTGGGATTGCTGCCGACTCTCATAGCTTTATAACTTTCTTTGTCGGTGGCGGAGTTGGATGCAGTGCCGCGTTTTTTGACAAAAAATCAAGCACAAGAGATACAGCCTCTTCTTCGGTCTGTGCGGTTTTATAAACTACACTTACGCCCTGCTCACCTGCGGGAATATGGGCATAATAATTACTGCCAGTTTTTCCAGTAAATATATTGAACTTCTTTTTTGCTTCTTCTATGTCTATTTTCATTTCATACTCCAAAACTCTGTGACAAGATATTTTGTATGCTCATCATTGCGCTCGAACGCTTCGACCAGTTCAAATCTTTTCTTCAATCTCTCCCGTGCGTCGGCAAATTCGGGACGGTTGGCATTGTCCAGCACGATCCATTTCCATGTCAATAGTGGAGCATGGTCTATCCACACTCCCCGTAGTTCTATCGGTTCGCCGTCAATAAAAAGCAGGTCGCACTCTTCCGCGAAGTATGGCAGGTTGGCAAACATGACCTGCACATTATCGGGTTTCTTCTGCATCAGGATTTCATACCAATGCGGGTCTGTCTCGAACGTCAGAACCTTCCGCGCCCGCTCTGCAAACCACAGCGTTGACCCGCCGCCGCCGAATTCCACAATTGACATGTCGGGAAACACAATACCGGACATGTACTCTATTACGTCCTTGTGTAAATAGGGTATCGGTTTGATGTTCTTTGGACGTGATTTACTGTGCCACATGTAATATCGCCTCCTCAGATTTAGCACCACCCGCCGCCCTGATACCGTCGTCAAGGCGTACCATGTAACGATTATTCTCGTTCATTGCGCCCATGTATATTCCAAGTTTATTATTTCCAGCGATGAACCGTGACAACATGCCTTTATACCCTGCCAGTAGTTTGTCACGTTTGGGACTTTCCTTTGCCGCTTTCAGGACGCTATCATGGTAGATGTCCAACTGTCCTTTGAGTGCTTGTAATTCGTTCTTGATTTTTTCCGTCTCTTGCTGCAGTCCGGCGGAGTAGTATTCAAACTCCTGACGGGAAAAAACAAAATCATCCGACTGCGCTTTCATGGCGTCCGCTTTTTGGATGTATTTTTTATTTTCCTGTATCGCACCGTCTACCGCGCCAAGTCTCACAGCGGCGATAATGGTTGAGTTCACCCCTTCCAAAACCGCCTTAGTGTTATCCATGTGGCGCAGTTTGTCCACTTCGATTTCAAGTTTTTTCATCTCGCTGATAAACTCGGTTTCGTCCCGCTTTTCTTCCAGTTCCGTCACTCTTGCGCCGAATTCGTCGTAAGGTACGAACACCTCACCCTCATACCCGTATAGTGGAGCGTTGAACATGTCCGAATGCAAGTCGACATCAATCCCCCTGCCAACTGCCACGCCCAACCAGTATTTGAAATTTGCCTGCTGGTAATGGTACTCTGTATTGCTTGCCAATTCCACGCCGTAAATCTCAATGCGTTTGTATCCGAGATAGATCGCATATGCCAACGCCCAAGCGGGGGAGCAGGACACCTCACGAATCAATTCGCCGTTCTGCCGTGCGTTTGGCAACATGGATAAAATCTCATCCTTCGGGAATTGTACCGAATTTGGTACGTCGTCATATTTTTCCTGCATGAATACAGGCGGGGTGTTTCCAGACTTCAACCATTCGTAATGCTTCGGGTCGTTTCTGTTGTTGGGGTTTCTCCATATGGTCGGGATGTGGAGTTGGAATACACCGTCTGCGCGCTTCGCCCAAGATTGTGACATTGCTTCGTTGAATATCCACACATCAACATCACGATTAAAATCGAATAACCCGCGCGTGCGGGGGTGACTGCCCATTATTACCAATGTATCTTTCATGCGGGGGATCGCTTTCTGCCTATGATAAAGGCGACGTTAATTCCTTGAATTGGACAACAAAACTAAGCATTTGAGTTTCGACACTGTCCCACTGAGCAGGGGAAACTGTAAACGTGACGGGGAAGATAATCGTATCAACCGCACCGCCAAGCGTCGGGTCGTTTGCCAGTCGGCGGAGATACTCAACCGCAAACAGGTCTATCTTTTGATATGCGTCTTTGATGGACACTCTGGAAAAATGCACGTCCACATTTGCGGTGACAAGCAACCTTACATCTGTGGCGGTATCCGCCTGTCCTGACCCTTCCGTAAGATGGGCGATGGACAAAGGCAACATACTCGCGTCACTGATTGGATGGTCGGGCGCGAGTCTTATCACTACGGATGTACACGCTTTCGCGATGGTCTGCAATCGTGCCAATGCGTTATCTATCATAGATTTTCCATGACGTATTTTTTGAGCAGTGTTTTTATATCGGGGTCAAGTTCCTGAACGTAAAACAACTGCCCGATTTCGGGATTAGCGCCTGCGTCAGCATAGGCGGATTTCGCCCGTTGCATGTGACGTAGGGTCATCACGATACACGCCTGTTTTACGTCGGCAGGCGGGGTCAGTGAGTACCCGAATATTCCCGTCACCCTGACCGCTTTGTGGAAGTTCGGGAACGCCAGTCTGTCCCCGTTCAACATGTCCACGACTATCTTTTTGTATGGTTTGCCTTTTGTTGCGGCGTTGTAGGGGTGATAATAATAATCCGATGAACTCCAGACGACGTAACCCGTTGAAGACACCTGCCCGTCTTCTGATACTGCCAATTCGGTAACAGATAGGAAGTCATCTATGGATAACTCAAAGTCGTTGTTCCCGTCGTAGTATCGAATTACGGGGTCTGTACTGGGATAAAAATAATTGTCCTGTTGCCCCAAGTACCCATCAACAGCACGACTGGCAGATGTAATCAAAGTGCCTATGAGGGCGTCATAGGTTGAGTCCGTGCTACTGCCTAGCGATTCGGGCAGATTGGATTTTACTTCCGCGAGTGTACAGTAATCAGCCATAAGAGTTGGGGCGGGTTGTTACGCCCGCCCCGATTTTGTTACGAACTGGACGGTTGAGCGTTGCCAGCATAGCGCGGGGTAAAGCGTGCTACCGCGCCAAAGACGGTTGAGGTGATCTCCGCCGTCGGGGTGACAACACCGCGAACGTACTTGTACCCATCATTCGCAAGGTCGGACGGGTCAACATACGCCAGCAGAGTGACATTATCCACCGTGTTGACGATGGTTGCGCCCGCTGTGGTTGCGGCGGTGATCGCGCCCATTGTGTCCGTGCCAACAGCACCGGACAGGCGATAACGGAAAGCGATTGCCGCTTCGGAACTATCCGAAGATGACGTATCATTGACCGCGTTTGCCTCAATGGTGACAACCACTTCGCCCGTTGAGTCAGTGGACGTAATCAAACCGAAATTGAATTCGAGTTCGAGCAGTCCCGCCACGTCTTTGAGGGCGACGTAGTTTGTAGCGGTTGCGGTTGCAACGATGTCGGCAGAACCCATAAGCGGGACTACCTTGATTTGTTCAGCAAAGTTAATCATCATATCCTCCTTAGGTGGTCGCCAGTAATGCGACGTAAGGCGACTGCGTGTTAGTACCCTTGTAGGGGGTCAACGCGGAGTGGGTAGCGGGAGTGCCGTCCACGCGGTACGTGAACTTGAACGCCTGTTCGCTGGTCAACCACTGAATCCAGGGGTTGACGCTGGATTGCACGCCGCCCTTTTCCCACATGAGATAGTCGCGCATGTTGGCAAGCAGGATGTCACCGGGTGAGCCAAGTCCTGCGTTGAACTCGGTCACAAACACGGGGCGACCCTTGACGCGCATGATGCCGTCGCTGCCGTAGGTGACGTAGCGCGGTTCGAGTGCTTCGGTCAAAACCAACTGGTCGAGTTGGGGTTCTGCTTCGCTGTTGACGAACCACGCGGACGTGGCGCGATGAGCAGGATGCAATCTCTGCCACATGTTGAGGATGTCGGCGTTGGAAATTGAACTGGTCGCGGCGCGGGAGATTGAAATCAGCGCAGGCGATACCATGATGCCCTTTGGTTTTCCAACGCCGTCACCGTTTAAGATGGCATCGTTGACCTTGAAGTTAATCGCCTCAGCCGCGCTTTCACGAGCGATTGCGGCGGTCATGGGGGCGTCCTGCAACTGTTCGTCGGTGATGTACATCAACGCTTCAAGTGCATTCAGTTCCCAATTGACGCGGCGGAATTTCGGTTTGGTAGCGGTCACGCTCCCAGCCTCAGCACGCCAATATGCCTGCACACCACCCCAGCGGCTACCGTTGGCGCGGCTGGTTTCGTCAATGCCGTTAATCCAACCGCTGTTGGAGTTACTGCCAACGGGCAGGTAGCGAGCCATGCGGGAAAAGACACCTTCCTCATGGATGGGCTTCAAAAATTCCGCGCTCACGGTGGGGGCAAGCAAAAATCCACCTTGCGAAGGCACGCCCTCATTCATGCCGAGCGGGGCTTTGATGGCAAGGGGTTTGAGTCGGGGGTCTGCGGTCTGCCCGAATGATTCGGCGTACGACTTCACAGCCCACAACTGGTCAGCGAGACTTTCAAAGGGGCGGTCTGCTTCATCAACAACAACCTCAATTTTCGCCTCGGTCTTGAATCCGGTTTTGACTTCCGGCATTTCGTCAGCCAATTTCTTTACCGCATCTTCTGCGGCTTTCGCGGAGGCGTTTGCAACGATTTCCGCGAGTTCTTCTTTAGTGAGTTCCATTTTGGTTTCCTCCGTAATTGGAATCGTTTTGGTTTCTTCCTCAGCAACCTCACGCGCTCCCGCGCCCTGCTCGGTTGGAATCAGTGCCTTCAATGGTGTTACTGTGTTTCTCGGTTCTGCCGGGGTGGGGGTCAATGACGCTTCAGCGCAGTACCATTGTGTGATGTGCCACGCCTTGCCGGTCTTTTCGCGGTCAACAACGTGAGTCGCCGCGCCGGATGACCATCCCAACTTTCCGCTTTTGGCAAGTTGAAAAATCTTTTCTTCGTACTCGTCACGCAGGGATAATTGCGCTTCCGCCCACAGACCAACGTCATCCGGTTTGACCGTCGCGCTTCCGATCTTGCGTTTGCCGATGGTCTTGTCAAATCCGTGATGATACAAAACGGGCAGTTTCTCCACGTCGCCAAAGTCGGTTGACTTCGTAAAATAATCCCCCGTCAGGTCGGGGTCGTTCTCAGTCGAGAAGCGCACAAGATACCCGCCGACTTTCCCGGTTTCATCAAGTGCCTTGATTTCGCCGCCGCCGAACGTCAGTATCTCTTGGTCAAGGATGGGGAATTCCCCGTTGTCATCCTTGACCTGCGTATCCCCCAAGTTTGTATCAGTCATATTGTCCTCCCAAACAAAAACAGTCCAAGCGTCACCGTTTCCAGTTCGCTTAGACCGTCTATGCTCTAGGTCGTGCCCGCCGCGTTACGCCAGCGGGTTAGGTTGTCTATCTTATACCATAAAAAACAATTATTAGGTAGTAATTATTTATCCGAGCAACCACTGCGACCAATCAAAACCGTCGCTTTTGACTATGTTTACACATACCCAATCACACGCCCCATAGGCAACATCCCTATATTCCATCAACAGGCATGAGTCATGTTCGTGTAATACCGCCCGTGTTCCGAGATTGTTCTTAATTGCCACTCTTGTTATAAAAATAGTATTCATTGCGTTCCTTTACAAATCTATTTCTTCAATCTTAAACCCATCTGATAAAACGGAAGTTTTCCCCTTTGAAAATAAAGGGGTTGATATTTTGCCAGTCGCAATTTTCACCCGCAGTTTTGTAAACTTTTTTTCTTTTACATCCCAAACAGCCGAATCAATTACACCATCAACCATAAAATGTGATGTTATAGTCGTTGCGGTACTTTGTAAATCAAGCATGCGTTTTTCCATGTCACCGCGTACTAACTCAAAACAGTTTTTTATATATTCTTCCATTTCGGGACTCATGTTGTACCTTTCTGCTCAGCGCCCATTATATCACTTTTTCCTATTTTTTATCCATGCGTCAACCGCCTGTTGCATCGCTTGTATCATGCCTTTCATATTGTCCTCAATGACCTTGCCAACCTGGCGCCACTTGTCGGCGGCGTGTCCGCGTTGCTGGTCATCGCCAACGACGTATTTAGCATACGGGACAGAGTTGACGACCTTGCTGTTTACTCCGTCCTCTATCTGCGCCCATCCGTCCGCAAGTCTGTTTTTTCGCGTGTACGGTATCCCCTCTCCAAATCCTTTTGTGGCAAAATACGCCCTGCGCTGTTTCTCGCTCTGCCACTGGTACGGGTTGTTTTCGCCGTGCTGTACCCGTTTTGGATAATGCTTCAACCCGCGCCTATCATTGCCAATGAGATACTTACCGCCTGCCTTCGTCGCTTCGCCGCGTGCGTTGCGGGGCAGGGATGATATGAATTCCTTGAACTCCTCAAGGTACCTGACTTTGATTTGCATTAGTACCCCAACCGTGATAATCCGCCGCGCGTCCTGCGCTCTGTCGTTGACGTGAGAGAGCAGTCACATTTCCACCCGCCACAGGTGAGCAAATTATTTGGGGCAGACTGGGGTCGTAATCCCGCCCGCTCCCATTCGGACGCATAATCCACTACGTTGTTTAGTTTGGAGCATGTGTCACAGTGTTGTTCTGTCGCGCCGAGTTGCCACTTCAACTTCCCGCCGTTCTGTTTTGTTATCAATGCGATGGCGTTATTATATGCTTCGTTGTACCTGTTCGCCCATAGTTCAGCGCGCTTTAACAGCGGTTCGAGCGGGGTTTTATCAATCCGCGCATCCACAATGTCGCGGTAATACTGGTCAACATACGCATACTGTGAGACTATCGCGCTATTGGCGGCGGTCTCCAGATAGGCGGGCATCGGCGGGTCGAATCCTTCGTCAGTCCATGCTTGCAGATACGCCCTGCTTATCTGCCCCTGTACCAGGTTCGCCATGATGTCCACGAAGGAGCCTCCAAGATTTCCCATGTATACGTTAGTCACCATACGTCCTAGAGTCGTTAGGAAAAAGTCGTATGACTTCCACCCAAACAGATATTCCCGCGCCTGTGGTGATAAGTGCGGGATGACGGCAGGGTATTTTTCTACTGCAACATTCAGATCAACTTTCATTGACTGCCCTGTTTATGGCGTCCGCTAAAATCAGGATGTCATTGGGTTCTTCGGTAATCTCGAACGCAGATTTTACTTCGTCAGGCGTGGCGGCGTACTGTAATCGCTTGCGGATGATCTCGGCGTGGCGCTCGTCCATGTGTTCCGTCTTGAATTCAAACGTGACGGGTTTGCCGCGCTTTGCCAGTCGTACCGCCTTACGCCTCCAATTGTCCATCTCCTCCCATGCTTTCGCGGGCATTTCGTCATCATCTTCATCAAGAACTGCCTCGGCGTCACCCTGCGGTTTGGCGATGGTCGGTTGTTCGTCCGGTTTGATTACGTTTTTATCCAAGTCTGCATACTCCATTCCCTGCGGTAAATCAATGCCAAGAATTTGAGCGGCAACACTTGGCAACATGCCGCTGATAACGTATTGATGATACGCCTGTGACCTGTGCATTTCTTCATCTTGTGACGGTTCTGCCGCCTCAGGGCGAAACTCGAATCTGTACCCTCTCGGTACAAATATCTCGTCGTTCATGACTTCCTGCATCCAATACGCCCAAGGGGTGATACTGTCCCGAAACCATGATGCGTATTCCGTTTGCGCTGTGGCATAACTGGCAGAGTTGGACAGGAGCAGGGATAACGGCATCCCCGCCGCCATTGCGATATTCTCAATCGCCTGCCGATAAACGGGACTGTCTTTTATATCGCCCAATCCGTCGCCGATCTGCTTCACGTCCATCGTCTCTGCGTTGATAACCTTTGCCAGTTCGGAAAGACGTGTACCAAGTGAGCGCACAAACCGAGACCAACTGGACTGCAATTCATCCTTCTTATCGTTGATGACCATGCCCTTGACCGCCAGTACAGTAGGGCGTACCGCGCCGCGCTCAAAGTAGTTTTTTGTCCACCAGTCGGCGGCATAGATTATCCCCGCCGCTTGCGACATCGCTTGAAACTCCGTATTGTCAGACGGCAGTAATTCTGTGGTGTGGTCATGCCGCCAAAACTTGATAAGGTTCTTGTCGTCCGGTTTGTAGGTCTGTACGACAATCCCGTCTATCTCACGGTTGAATTGTTTTATCGAACCCGTCACGGGGTCGGTGATTACTTTTATCGTGTCCGGCACAACGTAGAATATTTCTCTTTTGACGGGGTTTGTTTTTGCCACCCGTCCATACGCGGAATTGGTCATGAACAGGGACAACCGCCACAACCGAATTAACTCTTTCGGTTTCGGCATTATTCCGATGGTGTTTTTCCAGTCGGCGGACGTGTCTATTTCCTGACTGCCTTTGAGTACGGCAAACGGGATTGACGCGGTTGCGTCCGCTGTCAAGTTCATGGCACGATACACCGCCGATACTTTCGCGGCAACGTCCCCGCCCTCCATTTTTTTGAGTGCTTCCACAAAGTCCCAACTGTCGCGGATGGGGTTCGAGAAGTCCACCGCTTTTGTGTTTTTGCCGTTCGTGACAATGTATCTCATAATCCCTCTATATCATGTACCAGTCGTTCGAGTTTGCCCCACTCCACGCCAACGCCAACGCCATGACGGTATCATCGTGCATCCCATCCGGCGCGGAATATCTGACCAGCCCTGTTGTTGAGCGTATCGCCTCATACGCCATAAGTTCCACCTTTTGAGTAGCATCGTCAAGTAGTTGGAGATCTTCATTCTCGAATGCCAGTTCGAGACTTTGGATAATCTCCGCCTTGCTTGCGTTGGTGGTCGTAAATCCCCTGACGTTCAACCCCAGCATTTGCAACGCTTCCACGTTGGGCGCGCCCATGCTGTTTAGTTCTGCAAGGATGCTTGCGCTATTATACCTGTCTGCGAGTGATTTTAGGCGCAATCTCTGACTGGCATAATCCGTGTTCGTCATCCTGTCAAGGTACACCTGTCTTTTGTTTTCCAAGTCCAGCACGCTAAAAACCGTCGCGTCGTTTGTCCGCCCCCAGTCCACGCCGATAACGTATTGACTCCCTTCCTGCGGTTCTTGCGGTTGCAACGTGGATAATTTTGTAATGTTCCTGAATATCGAACCATCGTCTACAAATTCGGCGTTCCATTCCTGCTTGAATGTCCGTTCCGGTACCCGTGTTTTTGCCAGGTCATACGCTTTTTTTATCTGCGGCATCGGGTTTGCACTGCTGGGGGCAGTCCATGACGCATACCCATCACCGCCGCTTTGACCACGTATAAACTCGTAATAAAACCAGTTCTTTCCCTTTGGCGTGCTGATTAGTATTTCGTCGCCGTCCGCATCTGCCAAAGTGGGTCTGACTGCGTCCTGCCATCCTTCCTCTGAGATACGCGCCGCTTCATCACCTACCACAAGGTTGAACGCTTCTGATCGGATGCTGTCTATGTTCTCGGCGGAGTAAATCCCAAAAAATCCACCGCCGTGCGTGGTAATTACTCGTTCCGATTTGCTGATACTCATGTATCCCGCTTGCGCTAGGGGGGCGCATACCCCCGCCGCGTATCTCCACAGACTGCGCCCGTTTTTGTAGGCTGGTACTATCCATGCCGCGCGTCCGTGTTGCCTGAGTACGTTCATGGTCACCACGCCGCCCATTACCGTCTTTCCCCACCTGCGCCCCATAGATAGTATTTTTATCTTGGACGGGTCGGCAACTATGGCGGATTGGTCACTCCTCAGTTTTGGTAAGTCCAGAGCGATAGTCAACTGGGTTTATTCCTATCTCAAGCGTTTTACCGCCGCTGGTCACGTCAACGTTATCACCCCATTCGTTACGGCGGCGGCGTTTCAGCCATTCCAGCGCGGCTTTCCAGTCACCCTTTGCGGCGGCGGATTGGATGACACGTACCATGTTTACTTCACATTGCGCGTTTGCCGTCTCCAGAGCCTCGGAAAACTCCCTGTAAATACCGCTCTTTGCTTCTCTGCCCTTCTTCATCCACTCGTTGAAGGTGTCATAATGGATACCACCAGAACGGGCTGCGGATTGGTACGATGCGCCGTGAAGTACGGCATTGGATACCAATTCGATGATTTCAGGGGTAATTTTGCTAGGGCGTGCCATTTTCCACCAGTTCGGGCTGTATTCCTGTGGCGTCAAACCATCTTTGCAGGATGACAGCCCCGTAATTGGGACTTATCTCCATTGCGTAACAGCGGCGGTTTAGGTTGTGGGCGGCAATGATGGTTGTGCCACTGCCACAAAACCAATCCGCCACAATGTCACCCGATAACGAAAAAGTCTCTACTGCCATTGTCAACAGTCCAACGGGCTTCTGTGTAGCGTGTTCATAGTCAGCCGCCGCGTCTTTATTCACGCCCCACACAGACCCGATGCGCTTTCCTTTTATAGTTTCGCCACGTCCATAAGCCAGAATTATCTCATAGTCCGTCAACAGACTATGAGATAAGTCGCCCATTCCACCTCCGCCCTTGTCCCATATAATCATATTGTCTAGAGTTCCCAATCCAGAGCAAATTTCAATCCACTCTCTAACCACTTTCCAAGACGTACACACTAAAGCCCATCCATCAGAAAATAATTTCATGTTAGGTATAAAATCTATAAACTTATCGTCATTCTCTAGTACTTCAAACTTCTTACTTTTCGTTCTCATATTACTTTGGTATTCGTAACCATAAGGCGGGTCACTAAAGTTTAGTTGCGCCCTCTCCCCGCCCATCAAACGTTCCACGTTCTCCCGCACGGTACAGTCACCGATTAGCAAGCGATGCTCCCCAAGCCTCCAAAGTTGACCTGTGCTAGTCTGCCATTTCTCCGCCAACTCTGCGGCGCGGTCTATCTGTGGTTCGGCGTCCACTTTCTCGGCGTTCTCACTATTCAGTAACTCTTTCAGGTTGGTAACATCATTTGACCAACCGGACAATGTTTCTTTGTCCATCCCCCACTCTCGCAAATCCGCCGCGCTCCACGATGACAGCGCATCCCATGACCATGAACCTGTGGCGGTGTGCAGGAGTACGGATACCTTTTTGCGCTCATCGTCTGTAAGCATACGGTTAGATTGCAGAGCAGTAACTTCATACGACGGGTCTTTTATCGTCATCCACGCCGATACTCTCTGATGACCGTCATATAAGTGGACGCGACTATCGTCTGTGAATGGGGATACTGCCAGCGTTTGGATTTGTCCTAATTCCCGCTCGGACTTGATAAGTCTTTGCGCTTGTGCCTTTGTGGACATGCGCGGGTTGTCTTGCCATGCAATAATCTGTCCCAATCTTATCTTGACAGGCGTCCACACTAAATCACTCATACCCGCGCTCCCAAAATTCGGGGTCTTCAAAATCGTGCGCCGTTTTGATGGGACTGCCCTCATCCCGTTCGGCGTACACTTTGGCGGCAAATCCGTCACTGAGACAGACGCCAAATAGACCGTCCGCGTCTGCCTGCCAAAAGCGGCAGAAGTTGCATTGTTTAGGTGTGGGGATTATTCCCGCGTAGGTTTCCGGTATCATTGGGGGCATTGTATCATAAAATTCAACGACTGAATTTTGCTTTTTCGGGGAATAACTGTCTGCCTTTCTACCGATACGTATCGGTTACAACTCCATCACCATTGCAGGGTGGATGCGAATATCGCCGGACGCGGATACCTCAAAGAATGACAGACCAATATCATTTCGCTGAAATGGCGCGACGCGATAGGCGTACCGCGTTTTGACCTGCCACGACGGTAAAATCATGCCGTGTAATGTATGCCAGTCCTGTACATAGGTTTGATAGATTGGTTTGTGGACGTGGGCAGAAACGATCATGTCGGGTACTTTCGCGCCCCTTTTGATTCTGTTCCAATACAGGCGTTTTAACCAGTTGCGATACCCATCCCCCTCCGTCGCTCCGTCTCCGGCGTTTGCGCCGTGATGCGTAAACCAGAGTTCCCGCCCGTTGACCGTTATACAAAGTTCGTGGTAGGCGTAATAATTCTTCCCGTTTTGGGTCGTGGCAATCTCCGCGCCGAGTTCGTCCGCTATGAAGTTTTCAATCGTCAGTGTGTGCGATTCTGTACCTTCCACATAGTACAGTTTGTCCCCTGCTCGTTTGGAAAATCCCACGTCTTTCAACATGCCACGCATCAACTCAAGATGGATTTCGGCATGGTCTTCGATGGACGGCGACATGACCTGAGTTATGTTGTGATGCAGGTTTTCGGTTGCGTCTCCGTCATTGACGATTATCAACCGTTTGCCTTTTCTAGCGCCGGCGATTGCTTTTATGCAGGTCTGCCAATGGTCATGTATTTTGGTTTGTAGATCTGACGGTACTGCTTTTATTTCGGATTTCGGAAGATACATTGCTTTGTCTGGAAACAGGGCGCGGGATGAACCGCTGTGCATGTCGCTTAGGGCGACGATAAGAGTATCTTTATCCAAGAGATTTTCCCTTCTTTTGTTGGGTCTTTGGTTTCGCCATTGCGTTGATCTTCTGTATCGCAATCCGCCCGCCCTTGAAATAGTCCGCCTGTTCTGATTTTATCGCGCTGATTTCCCTGCTCATGATGCCGATCTGGAGCGTCATGGTAGAAAGTCCGTCTGCAATGCGTTCGATGTATTTGTTCATCGCCTCCAGTGCCATTGCGTTGCGGTTGTCTATGATGGTGTCGCGTTCGGCAAGTTCGCGTTTGAGTTGGATTTCCCGCTCGGCAATCTCGCGTTTGAATTCAAACTCGCGCTTTTCCACCTCACGACGATATGCGCTTTCCTCCGCCCGCACCTGATCGGCGGTTTTTCTGCGCTCCACCTTTTCACCATAAAACGACGGGAATACTATTTTCATCAACCAGGGGAGACCTTCTCGAAATAAAAAAACAATTGCTACCACCAATAGGTCTCTTGTTGTTATCGCTTCCATAAACCTCCATTTTGCCCGCCCCACGCGCTGTACCTAGCGTTCACATTGCGCGGAGCATTTCGGGGGCGGGCAGGGATACGGTTAGTCCGTTTATCCTTTCGCGGAACCTTTGCCGACGAAGTTATCGTACACGCCGAACGCGGCGAGCAGGACGACCACGAGTCGCAAAACCGAGTTCGCAACGGCGGCAAATTCAACAGGGACATTACTCAGTGCGGCATTTGCAAACACCAGCACCGCCGCCACTACGGACGCCGTGACCTGCGCGGCAAATCCTTCGAGCGGGTAATTCAGCATTTCGCCCAGCGACTTCAACACCTGGGTGATGATGACGGTCAGGAACACTGACAGAAGGGCGATCAACTCTTGGGGGATTTCGATATATTCCATTTTTGTTCTCCTTGTAACTTCTTATACCACAAATTACGGTTTGCGTTAGCGGCGTGTGCCGCAATGAGCACAAAGGCTCCACACAGAACCCTGATAAAACTCATGCTTGCCGTCAGACGATCCTGGGCACACGTCCGACTGCACGCATTTGTTAGCCTTCGCCACGACTTCACGAGACACAGGCGGGTTGAGAACCTTTATCCATCGCTGTTTAGTGTTTTCTGGTTGGTCATCTCTGCGACCAGTCCTACTATGCCAACCGTGACCACCGCCAGCAGATTTGTTTTCACAAACCCAACCGCTTGCCAGCAAAGAAATTCCCGTTTCTGTATCCAGAATATAAGTTTGTATCTTTTCGTAACCTAGTTCTTTTGCTACTCTGGCAGATGCCGCATATAAAATGCTACAAGCGTTTTTAGTACCATCACTGACAAGTCGTACAACTTCAACCGTAGTGCGCCAATTTACCAAACGAGCTACAGGACGCCCTACAATAGCCGCGCCCACCAACTCGTGTTTCTTGGTATCGTAAACACCAATGGAAAAACGATGTCCTTGCGCTTCTTTGTGGTGACGATGCCACCGCTTTACAAGGGTGTTTGCTTCAGATAATTCTACGGGAACAATGATTAGGCTCATGGGCAAGTAAGAAGGCTAACGGTTTGCGTATCAAACACTACGCCGACCGGCGCTTTGCAAGCATAAAACATTACGCTTTGCAGCGGCGGGGCGATGTAAACGTCTCAGCATCAAAAAACCAATGACCGGAACGCCAACCACGAGTAATCCAAAGCAGGGCAATCACACACGCATTGTAAACGAGTTGCAAACCGCGAGCATTGACGAACAAAAGATTATCTTTCATGCTTATCTTTCATGCTTATCTTCCTTTCTCGCACAAATATCTTGCGCTGACATACCCCTGCTCAATCTCCGCCCACGACTGACCGAAACTGTCAGGCATATAACCGAAAACTTCCACCACGTCCCCGTCCTGCAATCCGCCGATGATAGGGTATTCAATCCCCGCACCTTCGCGGACGTTCAACCCGTACGAACCGCAGACGGTCATCACGAGCGAAGGCACGGGCGCGGCAAGCGCGGCGGGCATGGTGTTAATATGGGGCGGCATATCAACAGTACAGGCGGAAAGTGTGAATACAAGGATAATGATAATTATCAGTTTATTTTTCATGTGATTTCCTGTGATGGTACTGGCATAGCGTCTGCATCTTGCTTACCGTGTCGGGGATTAGAAGGTTCCACCAACGATACCCCTTGTAATTCACATGATGCAAATGTAATCCAGTCTGCGCCCCGCACTGTTGGCACTTATCCCGCTTTCGTAACCAGCGGGTCAACTTCCACGCGGGGGATTTTAGATAGATATTCCTGTAATACCAGCGGCGGAAATTCATTCTTTTACCTCTGCCACTACATCCAATTCCAGACCGTCTTCCGTCTGGACTGCCACTACATTCGCGCCGATGACAATCAATCCGATTTTTATGGCGTAGTATTCCGCGCCGGATGCAAGGTTATACTTTTGTCGCCTGACTGCCACTATGCCGCCCGCTGTTTGAAAGTCCGCCAATGCCCCTGCCACTATGCCAGCTTTCGACCTCAATTCCTGCAATTTTGCACTCGTCAAGGTCTTTTGTGAAGCGTTCGACGTAGTGGCAGTTGTGGTTTCGGACAAATTCACGGACGCGACGGGCGGCGTACTCTCCGAGTGCGGTGACTTTTTCGAGACGCCCGATGTATTCAACTCGGACGCGCTTTCCTTTTTCATACGTTGACCATTTGCCATAGTGTATTCCTGACTGACAGGCAAATTCTATCCATCGCTTCCTGAATTTGACACTGCCACTACCTAATACCGCCTGTTGAATAAAATCGTCATCCCCGCCACTATGTAGTGGCATAGTGGCGGTCTGTTCCTGCGGGGTCGCTACTCCTGCCGCTTCCCCGCCTTTGAAAAATCCTTTACACCGTCCGTGTCACCCCCAAACCGTTGAACGGGTTTGAATTCCGGTTCGACCTGCGGGCGCTGCTTCTGTCCGCCCTGTACTGGCGTCTTTCCGTCTGTTGGCAGGACAATTCCGAGAGCATTCGCCACAACACGGACAGCGGTGGGGTTATAGTCCGAATCAAGTTTATTCAGTTCGTCAAGCACACCGCGCAGGGTCTGCAATTTCGTTCTCAGGATGCTCATTTCGTCCGCCTGATCTGCCGCCTCAGCGTGTGCTTCCTCAATCTTCGCCTCTGACTCAATGTGCTTATCAATTGACCACCACCAACCAATGGCGACGCCCTGAGCGATAGTCAACACGATAACCGAACCCCATAGAATGTTAGACCACATCGGAGAGAATGAATTGCCAGTACCAACAATGTAATCAGCAAACGCCAGCACGCCCGAAAGACCGATTGCAAGGGTTGTAAAAACCAGCGCAATCCATTTTTGTGTGTCGTTCTTATGGCGGCGGGAATGGGGGTAAAGCACATCAAACCAATACAGGGCAAGACCTCCCGAAATCAGGACGGTGACAGACGCCAGCAACCAAGAACCCGTCATTAACCAAACTGCCTGTAATGCGCGAATGTCCAGAGACAAAAAAATAACATTCGCAATAATAAGAGCGGAGCGGGGAACCCAAATCTTGCGGCGTTCTTCTGCCTCTCGGCGTTTCTTCTCGTTTCGTTCCTTTTCCTTGCGTTCCCGTTCCTGTGCAAGTGTAGTGAGATTATCCATTTTATTTTTATCCTTTCTTATCCAATAGGGGGTTGAATTTCCCATTCATAAATCCAATCATACCGCAGGCGTAGAACGCTACCATCCGTGAATGTAAATTGAAGGATATTATCTTGTCCCTCGTCAATAACTTGACAACTAAAAACCACCTTCCCGGCAATTTCTTTCGTTATGGGCGTGCCACTTTTCAAATCAAAATCCTTCATACCATCTTCCTTTCCTACCAAATGGGGGATACGAATACACTCAGCACAACAAATGCGAGTGCGACCAGACAAAGAATCAATGCTATTAGTTTTTTCATTTCTTCCACTCTTTCAGTTTTTTCATAACCCGCTCGGTAATATCCTCAGCGGGGCGGTTGAAGAAAGTCTCCATGACCAACGCCATGACAGGCGGCACTACTATCAGGTAGACCGCAAAACAATACAAGGCGATTATCCACTCTGCGGGGGATGCGTGCCAATAAAACTCTTTGGCATAATCCCAAGAAAAAACCAGACCGATTGGCACGGACACAACCGCCATGATGTAGTACCTGACAACATGGTCAATCAGGGCGGCAATGTCGTCTTTCATCGTGTCACCATGTACGCAATCGTTCCCACCGCGATTGTGGCAAACGCCAGCGCGGCGAGAATTCCGCTGATAGCGGCGGATTTGTACAGCGCAATCATTTTGCGGTAGTGTTCTCTTTCGTGATCGTCCATCACATCACCGCCACAATCAGCGCGGCGACAAGTCCGCACGCAATGAGCAATGACAGGGCAAAAACAACTGCCACAATGGGGGAGGGAGCGGGGTTATCGGGGTCTTCGTAGGTTTCATTCATCAGAAATATCCTTGAAAATCTATGCGTCCTAATTTGCCATTATTGCGGAGTTCCCGCATCAATTCATACTGCGCTTTGTAGTGCCGTGCGATTTCCTGCTTTTGTTGCCGTGCCTGCTTTCCGAGCATAAGGTCGTTGGATTTCTCGATCAAAATGTCGTACAGTGTTCCACCTAACTGCTCGTACTTCCACACCATAAAATTATGCGGGTTGCCTTCAAACTTCGCATGGCATCCGTAGCAGTGGGCGTCTACATTGTGCTTGTCAAACCGTACTGCATAATTTGCACGTCCGATGTAATGGGAGCAATGTAGTCCTGGATTGGCAGGGTAACCGTTTTTTCCGCTCCAGGGGACATACTTTTTTCCGCACGCCTGACAAGTCCAATCGGCACGTTCGCGGACGCAAAGCGAAAAGAAGTAATCGGGGTCAAGTTTCGGTTCCTTCTTTGCAACAGGTTTCTTCGCCTGCTTGACTGGTTTAGGTTTCGATATGATTGCCATTACATTATGCCATTCTGCGGCGCGTCTAATATCCATCCGTCTCCACATTTCCGCGCCCGCCCGCTGACCGTCTCGCCCGTGTAAATTACGTCCATCGTGACGATGCTTGCGATACGCCCGCGCAGGGTACAGCGCAACCAAAGGGTGGGGGCGGGTTTGTACCAGTACATGACTAAATAAACAACTTGACAATCCAACCAATGAACAGCACTAAAAGAGGTGAAAGGATTGCATATGAAACAGCCTCAATAATTATATCGCTCAACTCTTTTTTTTCACTTGACGATTTTCTCTGCCTTACAAGGATGTCAACAACAAGCGATAAACCAATCGCGGTTCCAACCGACAAATGAGGAACACTAAAAACCGGGACAATAAACCACCCCCACAAAACGGAAAGAACCCATCCGGTCATGACCGCACTAACAACAACAGAAATAACCGCCACAAAAAACAAACCAAGACATGCTAATGTATTATTTCCCTTCATGTTCATACTCCTATAATCTCGCCCGCTTCGTCGGCAACGATCATACCCTCAAGCGTCTGCAATAACTCCAAAAGATTTTCGGCGGCGGGGCGTACCTGTTTGGCGGCGAAGTCCTGCGCTTGCGAACTGCCTACCGCCATTGGGGTATTGATAAGGTCGCGGTCAAGATGTTTGATGTAACGCCTGACAGTCTCGACGTATTCCGGTTCGATGATAAGTTGCTGGTCAACGCGGATTTTCGCGTCCAACTTCCGCACAGACAACCGCTCCCAAATCGCCTCTATCAAGTATTCCGTCCCCTGCCCTACCGTCAGAATGCCCGCTACCGATACGTATCGGTAAATCAGTGCAAGATGGGAGTACGTGAGTTCGCGCCTGATATCGCACGCTAAATCTTCGTCATTCTCCAGCAGGGCGCGGTATTGTTTTCCCGCCTGTACCATCTTGCCGACGGTGTCGGTGTCCAGTCCTGAGCGGTTGGCAAATTCGGCGGTTGAGCAGTTATTGGCGACCAACGTATAACAGGCGTCTATCCTGCTTGCTTCGCCATTGCGCCATTGGATAATTGCATCTTCAATCGGGTCGGTGAATGGGATGGTCATTCGTCGCCTTTCTGCTTGTGTCGCCGAATCCAGCGGCGGTGTTTGCCTTCCTCCGCCGTGTAATTCAGGTCATTCAGTATCCGCCGCACTTGCTCACGGTGGACGGGTATCCCTAATATTTTTCCCGCTCGTTGGGCGATCTCCGCCACTGACAACGGCAGGGCGGCGGACGCTTTCGCGCGTTCAATCTCTTTTTCAACAATGCTATGCAGGGTGTGTGTCATTTGTTACAGTTTACCTTTTTTATTTGCCGTTGTCAACCCCCAATCGCTGACATCCGCCACGCTGTACCGCTCCACCATGCCGCTAGTCACGTTGTACATGACCAGTCTGTCACGTGCCATCTTCGCCACCAATGACCGGACGGTATTCCATGACAGTCCGGTCTTGGCAGGTAAGTCTTTCCGTCGGCAGGGGAGCGCGGATAGGATTTTAGCGGCGGTCATAGGGTTTGTATTAACGGCGCGGGTGGTCAGAACCTGTCCGATTGTAACCACCCGCTTCAATCACGCTTTGTTAGTCCACCTCTTAGTGCGCGGCGGAGAAAGCGGCGTCAACGTGCGGCTGACCGTCTTCGCTTACCCAGATAGTTCCGCCTTCGGCAACAACTTCTTGCCAGGTCAAGCCGATTTCGTACCCATGCTCATTTGTTGCTGGATTACTGGCGGCTTCCAGATTGTGACCATTACAAACGACCTGACCATTTTCAATATTTGCTGTAAACATTTCATTTTCCTTTTCTCTCCGATACAAAGCCTGCGGGAGCGGGCATAAAGGTTTGCGTTACTGGCGGGCTTTCTTCTTCGGACGCCCGCCCAACTTGCCATTTTCGCGAGACGAAGTTGCTTTTGCTTCGCTGGTATGAGAGCCGATTATTTTGGCAGCAATCATACGATTTAGGCTTTCGTATTCTTCCATTTGATTGCTATCGTAGGCGACAAGCGCCGCCCTTTGCAATTGATCTATTCGGCATTCATGACCACGCGGCTCTTGGAGAGCATCATATTCGGAGCCACAAGTAGAGCAATAGCGCATGTCCATTCTAGCTCCTTGCCATTTTCTCAAGATGTTCGCGGAGGGCTGCATCTTCTTCGGGAGTGCGTTCAGATTGAAAAGACGCACCTTTTGATTCGACTGCTCCGCGCCACATGCCATTATTGGGTAGGCATTCAAAGCCGAGAGAGATCAGGATTTCCTTCGCCACTTTCCAATCTTTCGCAAGATGGAACCCATTGGCTTCAACTTGATTGCGGCGCTCATCGAGATAAAATTCAATTCCTTTGAGCTCATCTTTTTTGCTTACAATCTGCATCATTTCTTGTGCGTTCATCGGTTCTCCTTTTCTGTATGCCCTGATAATATCCTATCAGATAGGTTTTGTCAAGGGTTTTAGGAGACCAATTTTCGGTATGCAAATCCATCAACGGGATGCGGATTGCGTCCTGCATCTGTTCCAGTGTGACGGTCATTTTATAACTGCCTCATCGTACCGCTTTCAAAGCGGGTGATTGACTTCTTGAATATTGCCAGTACGTCACCGACTTTTCCGCTTCGGTTTTTCGATACAATAAGTTCACACGCCCGATCTACCGATGTCCTGTCATCCTCATCTTTATCATAGATAAAAATAACAACATCAGAATCCTGCTCTAAAGAACCAGACTCGCGCAAGTCGGCAAGGATGGGGCGTTTGTTGGTTCGCTGCTCTACGGCACGACTCAACTGCGCGGCGGCGATAATCGGGATGTCCTGCTCTTTTGCAAGTGCCTTTAATCCGCGCGATACCTGTCCCACCTCTAGGTGACGTTCCTTTTTCTTGTCGTCACCGTCTGCAAGTTGAATGTAATCCAGCATAACAGCGCGGTACTTTTTCTTTGCCATTTCACGGCGTACCAGTTGGCGAATGTTCCCGATCTTCACTGTCGGTAAGTCAATGATGGTAAGTAAATCGCGCATGGCGGCGAGTTCATCCACCGCATTAGTGTATAAACCCCATTCGTGTTCCTGTAATTTCCCTGATTGAATACGCCCAACATCTACGCCCGACATTTGCGCTAAAAGTCTGTGCGCGATTTCGCGGGATGTCATTTCGAGTGAGAATAAAAGTACCGCCTGTCCATTTCGCATCATGTTTAGTGCCATTGTCAAAAGCAGGGCGGTTTTACCCTGTCCGGGTCTACCGGCGACAATCGCCAATTGTCCGCCTGTAAGTCCTGTATTGAGCATTGCATCCAATAAAGGCAACCCAGTCTGTGTTCGGCGTATCATGCCCCTGCTTGCCGCGTCTGTCTCATCGTAGGCGAGACTTACCGCTTGGGATATATCCATGATGTAATCCTGCGCCCCGCTGGAATACAGGGAAATTCCATTGAACTCAGCGTTTACATCGTTCATGATGTCGGCGGCACGGCGTCCGTTTGCAGACCACACAACCATTTTTTTTCCCAACTCTTCCAACTGCTTTTTGACATGATAATCCTGGATATTTTCTGCATAACTTTCTACGTTGCGCGGGTCGCCTTCATTACGCAAATCAGAGAGTAACGCCCTGCCCAATCTCGCGCCGTTCGATACTGCGTCCAGTTTGTACGCGCGCTCCAACTCATCCCCTACGGTAATGGTATCAATGGACAATCCGCGCTCGTATAGTTTTTCGATTGAATTCCAGATTTCGCCATAAGAGACGTTCCCGAACATTTCGGGTTTTAGTATCTCCCTGACGCGCTGGTATACTGCCAGTCCGCCACGAAGCACGCCGCCAATAACGGCTTCCTCATTGTCACGGACTATGACGCGCTTGCCGTTGAAGTCCAGTTCTGCTACCTGCCTGTCTAGTTGGTTATTTAAGTCCATTTGTCAAAAACTCCGCTACCTGATCTATATTCTGAAATCGCACAGCCTGACCGTTTACTTTTATGGTAACGGTATCGTCCCACTCCATTTGTCCGTTGAATATTTTTTCTTCTAACGCCTCCCAGTGGTCTATATATAATTGCATGGTTTCCAGTCCGAGCGCGATTTCCCTCTGACTGGCTAATCCCTTTTCGGCACGGTCAAATATTCTTTGTGCGGCGGCGTAAACTGCCTTATCAATAAAGAATGTCATTTTGTCCTCGGGTTTGGTACGAATTGGGAATCATCTTCGGGCTGGTAATAGTTGGAAGTATGTTCGACTGGCGGCGCGGCATCCATAAGCATCTGCCACTTTTCAAATATTCCTTTGAGACTCGGAACCTGCCAGTTGAACGCCTTGTCGCTGCGCCACGTTTCGGCGGCGGTCTTGATCTGCTCGGCGGTGATCCCCTGCTCCACCGCCCATTCCATCCACTGGCGGTTGTATTTCGTCTCCCAGTTGGTGTTGAGGCGGAAGTACTCATGCACCGCCTGACGGATAGACATTGCAGGGAGTTTCGATAATTCAAAATCTACAAGGTCGGGTTTATATTCGCCTTTCACTTCGTCGGTCTTGCGTTCCGTCCTGCTTTCGGCGGCGTCAAGAAGTTTTGATAACAGGCGTTCTCTATCTTCCTGAGAGGTTGAATAAATCTTTTCCTCTAGCAGGATTTTTTCAAACTGTTGCTTTCTTTGCCTTCGTAATGTTTGCATGTTTTTCTCCTTGTTAGGGACTTAAGATTTTGATCTTGCTTTAAAAAAAGGCGCAATAATCCTAGTGCGGCACTAGCGACTTATCTTTACTCAAAGAATAAAGCAATAAGTCGGACACATTTATGGATTGCGAGTCCTCTCACCTTTCGCTTGTTCGGTTAGAACCATCGCGCCGCTGCTGTTCTCTGCTTTGTCCAGCGGTTGCCCTTTCGGGATTGGGAGGTGTCCAGTCGGTCTCTGACGGGTAACAGTTGTGATCCTCTTTCGCCTGTCGGCATGTTCGCCGCGCTTGTACTATTTAGGTTTTCTCCCGTCGGATCGCTGGGGGTACTTCCCGTTGCCGTTGGGTGTGCTATTCCGCCATGTACTTTTTGAACACGGACGGAAGCTTCTTGTATTCTCTTTCCAGACGGGCTACTGCTTTTTTGTGGGTTTCGATGTTTTTGAAACTGTCAGAATAGAAAGTTCCCTTTATCGTCTTGTCTTTCTCGTACTTCTTTCCACATTCAACAGCGGTTTTCTCGTACCTCAACTGCTCATGAATGCCATACCAACGGATGATTTCGTCGCGACTGTAATCTTCCATCATTTCATACAACATGGACAGTTTCGCAATTTGTTCATTGAGGTTCTTCAACAGCCCTTTCACGTCCTCGATTGATGCGGATTCAGTCATTGAACAACAAGAGCATCCTTCGTGATACCCCTCAATGTCGCCTTCTGTCAGGTATATTCTTATCATGTCTCAATTCCTTTCTTTGTCGTTGGGGTTACCGCTACGTATCGGTAGCGACGCTCAGACTGTCATTGTTGAGTACCTGCTGAACCGCCCAAATGCCGCTCTCCAGCCCAAACCGTACCATTGCAAAGTTTCTTTTGGGTAACGCCTTTTTGAGTTTCCGCATCGCCCACAATTCAGAGGCATAAGCGGATCGGAGCGTTCGGGAGGTGATGTAGGGGTGTGTCATGATAATATCTTTCGACATAACAAAAATGCCTAAGCAGGAAAACGTCCGCGCTCAGGCTGTCAACTCACGGATTCGATTTGGGTCTGTAATCTCGATGAATGTGTAATCGTTCTCAGGTGCTTCTAGTCTGCTTTCGCTTTCAAACCACACCCGCCCATCTGCTGTTTGATAAATGGTATTGCAAACGCAGGGGTCGGAGTACCTTTGTAATATTTTTGCTGTTTCAATCATGGGTTTGGCTTCTTGGTATTTCATTGCTTATTCCTTTCTGTGGATAAAAAAAACTCCTCTACTTTCGGGCGATCTGCGATCTGCGGCAAGTACCAGTGACAAGATAGGTAAAAGATGCAGACCACCCGAAAATGGGGGAGTCAGTCTTGTCTCATTTCCACCTGCCACAGTGGCGCGCGTTTTCTTGGTGCGCTTGCCATTCAATTGATAACTCCATATTACAACACAATCCCGCGGCTGTCAATAGCGAGTTTCAGCATCCTCTTTTGAAAACTCCCCGCCGCTCCGCAAGATCGCGCAGGATTTAGTCTGGCATCTTTAGCCAGCATACGGCGGGGAGTGTGAACGGGCGGGAGCGAGTTGCAATTTCGAGTTGCTCTTTGAATGTCTACTCAGCGGGGATACCGCCGCCCGTAATCACCTATATACCCATGTATTTATACAATATCTTTTTAGCCGCAGCCCAAGCCGCATCCCTAGCCGCAGCCCGAGCCGCAACCCAAGCCGCAGCCCAAGCTGCATCCCCAGCCGCAGCCCCAGCCGCAGCCCAAGCCGCATCCCTAGCCGCAGCCCAAGCCGCATCCCTAGCCGCAGCCAACTCTTCTTTTGTCGCTTTCCCATGTGCGAATCGTCGTGCGGTATCTATCGCGTTTTGAGGTCGTTTGTCGTCTGGATAATGTTTGTTCCAGATTGGCATAACAGTTTCGGCAATATCACACGCGGCGAGGCGTGCATTTTTATCATTCCATTTATTGATTTTCTTGACGAATCGCATCTGTTGAGAAACGTCTTTTTCGTCACCCTCAAAAATATCACCCCTTAGTTCCACCTCGAACATTTGAGCGTTCATCCATTCAATAACGTGTTCCTTTTTGCAGGCGTGATACCCTGATACACAGAGTTCAATGGCGTCAACTTTCGGCAACCATTTTCCAGGCTTGCCATTTTTGGGTAGATATTCTGTAAAATCAAATCCAGAATACTCACCCTTGTTGTCCTCATCCAAAAACTTATAGCGTTTCATTCATTACTTCTTTCTGCCTCTCGGCGGTTATCCTTCCGGCACAACCCACGCAATATAGGTCATGCCGCGTTGTTGGAAAATCCAGCACTCGCTAATTCCCTGCGCTTCCAGTGTGCGGATGAACTTCTGCCCGCTGGTAAGGCGGACAAAATTATAATCAGAACCCGTAACTGGCGGGTCGCTGTGGTGGATAATAATGTCTACCGGGGTTCGGGGTTCGCTTCTGCGCTCGTGCATGTCGTCTCTCAGTCTGCCCGTCCGCCGTTGTGTTTCTTCCACGAAACCGAAAGCATACTCCTTTCGTTTACAGCGGACGGGCTTGGGATGTGCAACCGATACGTATCGGTGGTTGCCTGTTCAAAAACAGAGCCGAGAGCGGGAATTGAACCCGCAACCTCCTGAGTACGAAACAGGTGCACTGCCAATTGTGCTACCTCGGCAAACTCGCCCGCCCCTAAAAAGGCGCTACCTTTCTGTAGGTAACGGGCTACTAAAACAGACCGCTTCACTAGCAAGGTATGCGCTTCTGCTTTTTCTAATTCACACCCCGCCGCTTATCGCCCTCTCTAAGTCAGCACCGTAAAAACGGGTTTCCGCGCATCACGGCGGGGGGTCTTGCTACGGGCTACGCTTGAATCCACCACGGAGTTTTACCGTCTCTAGCAAAGCCGCGCCCGTATCCACTGAAGAGTGGAGTTGACAAGAGGTAGTCAGGTCGCTCGTCTGTGCGCTGGTATTGCGTCCACTGACTCCCGCGCCGTTGGGTGTGTCTAGAACACCACCTACTTTACGTCTTAGTGACGGGACGCCCTCGCTGTACCTCTTGTCAATTCCACCATCCAAAGGATAATGTTTTTTTGTTGTCAATGTGCTTCCTCCTCCGCCCCGCCGCTCGGTTCATTTCACCACCTATTCTGTGACCGATATTTGAAGGACACGGCGGTTTGGACTCAGGAGGAGATCGGTACGGGCGGCGCATCGTTCCTACACTCTGGCGTCCCAGTTCGCAACCGAAGATGCTAGTGGTTTTGCGCCGTACGTCTATCGGCATTCACCGCGCCCGTATGCCAAAGATATTACAACGCCAGCGGGCGGATGTCAATAGAAAACGGTAGTACTTAAGTACTATTGATAAAAATTGCTTTATGGATATACTTGAATAGTATCGCTTTGGTCACGCCCGAAAGGAATGTTTCCGGAGCGGTACTTTATAAAGGATGTCTTATGCAATTACAAATATGGATGGTCACTTTTTCGACTGATTACATTACCGAGATAACTGGAATAAACCCCAAAACAGTCAACGACTGGAAAAGGTTTATGAGTGGAGAGAAAGAAGATTTAACCAAAAGAGAGAATACCAAACCAGAGGCAATATTACAAGAAAGGTTTGTAAAGTCTCTAACAAGTGATTATGAAGAATATGTAAGGACTCCAACTGGCATAATAGACGTGCTAACGGAAAAAGAAATTTTTGAAATAAAGGTTTCCGTGTCGAACTCTACAATATACAAACCATTTGGGCAACTCATTATTTATTCAAAAAATTACCCAAGAAGAAAAAAGGTGATAGTCGCTAAAAAAGTGAGTCTGTCAAAAGAAATAATGGCAATACTAAGGGAAAACCAAATTGATGTGATCCATTTTGATAATTAGAACAAAATAGAACAAAGGGCAACTATCTTGCAATGTTTCTACTGGACTTTTTGATGTATCATATAGGCATGACCGAAAAAGACTTTGACCCGAACACAATGACACGCGCAACCCGTGAGGATATTTGCAGGATGTACTTGCGTCTATGGGGTTGGTATATCGTAGTCCCGTCAATGTACAAAGTCGAAAACGGCGAATATCTTGACCTGACACAATCAATAGGAGAATGACCATGACCACATTTACGGAGCATGACCTGAGACTCGGCAATCATCTATATTTTGAACGCGGCGAACTGCTGGACGATCTGACAACCGCCACGCTGAACGAACGCCCGTTTTACCGCCATGATAGTTTGGCGGAAATCAGAGAGCAAATCCGCCTGATCGAAACCATCACGCCTGAGGCGCAAGCAGAATACTTCGACCCCCGCACTCCCGAACAGCGCGACCTTGACGAGTGGCAACAGGACTGGCAGGATACATACGCCAGCGCAAGGTAAACTTTACCTTTGGAGGACACCCCCGCGTAAAGGACTCGCAATCCACCGCTACGTATCGGTAAACCAATTTGATACCGCGCTGAGGCGCGGGAAAGGAAAAAATGAACAAGTCAGAAAACATCACCGAACTCGCACAGGCACTTGCCAAAACGCAGGCAGAAATGCCACACGTCCCAATGAATGCCGTCAATCCGTTTTTGAAAAACAAATTCGCGGACCTGGGCGCAGTCATCACCACCATCAAACCGATCATTGCAAGGCACGGTCTGTCCTACTCGCAACTCCCCGTCTCCGACGGCAACCGAGTCGGCATCACTACCGTCGTCATGCACGCATCCGGTCAATGGATTGAGTCAACCGTCATGCTGGAACTGGCAGACGAGAAGGGCAAATCCGCCGCGCAAGTTGCAGGAAGCGTCATTACCTACCTGCGCCGCTACTCGCTGTCGTCTGCGTTTGGTCTGTATGCCGACGAAGACACGGACGGAAATCCCGCCGCGAAACAGGCAGTAAAAGCGTCGGCAAAACAGACCGTGCGCGACCGCTATTCGGAACTGCTGAAAGAGGCGGTAGAACTCGGCGCGGTGAAAGAGTCCGATTGGGGACTCAACGACAAAATGACCGACGCGGAAATCACCGAACTCGGAAAGCAACTCCGCGCCATAGTTGAAAAAGCAAAGGTAGGTAAATAATGGGATGGTACTCGCACGATGAAACGCTGGTTGTCGGCAAGGTTGGCAAGGACGCGGAAATGAAATATCTGAATAACGGCAACGCCGTGACCAACTTCTCAATCGCTGTTGATCGCTCCTACAAGGACAGAGACGGCGAACTCCACAAGCGGACTATCTGGTATCGCATCACCTGTTACGGCAAACTCGCTGAGGTTGTGAAGGATGTCAAGAAGGGCGATACCATTTTGGCAGGCGGTAATCTCGAAGCAGACTGGCAGACTGGTTCTCCGCGTATCTGGACCAAGCAGGACGGCTCCGCCGGTTCATCCTTTGAACTCAACGCGCAGACGATCAAGTTCCTTAGCAAGCGCGAGCAGACGGAAACCCCTGTCGAAGACGACGCGCCGTTCTAACCACCAGCGCGGGGCGTGTGTGATGCGCCCCGCCAACCAAAAATGGCGTGCTGGTCGGTATGCCCTTGCAGGATAAACAATAGTTGGGCGGCTCTCGCTCAACAGCGTAAGGAGCAAAAATGAAAGATTACGAATTGCCACAATGCGAAAATTGTAAATGGTCATTAGGAATAGAGCAGGTTAGAAAGTCTCTGGTAATTGGCAATAAATTGTTTTGTGACAAGTGCCGCCCAACAAAGCGTGCACCCGACGTGAAGCCACGTCGCGCCGTGAAAGCAAAAACCCGCAAGGCTTCACGCGGGTAACGCAAACCGTTCGGCGGCTCGTCCGCAAAGGAGAAATCATGTTGATAAAGGCTAAGGCGCGTTTAGGTTTTCGCAATATCGTTGTTGATGATTGCCCGTATTGCCATCGCACGCACTACCACAATCCGCCCATTGCGGAAGGTGTCCGCATGGCTGATTGCTTCAAGGGTGAATACCTGCTCGATTTTGAAGCCGCCGAACATTGTTTGCACACCGACCCGCCTTCGGCTCTTGAAGTCGCGGCGGAATCTCAAGAAACGGCGGGCGGGTGAAACTCGCCGTTAGGTGCTAATATGCTACAAATTTTGTCTTGTGGTTGTGAAGTGAAACTAAAGCGCGATAAGATGCGCTGCTCAAAATGTGGTGAGCTATTTTGCCCGAAACATATCTATCAACGTGTTGATGAAAGTAATAGGGCTATCACTGTAAATGCTCCGTTGCTGTGTGCGGTATGCGCCAATCCAGAGAACGCACCTAACACAGCGTCCACCTGACGTGCGCTCCGCTCGCCGCGTTCCGTGTACCTGTGGTATGGATGATGGCTTGCATGAATGGGATTGCGCCATAAGCCGCGCACGCAGGTAACGCAAACCGTTATGCCGCCCACGGGCTGACAGTGGGAGAAAGGTCTACGATGAACGTTTGGGATATTGAGTTACAGAAACACTATGCAGATATGGAAGAGGATAATTGGGACGCCGATCTCACCAGCTATTACCGTGTGGTTGCGCCTGATTATGAGAGCGCCTTAGCCACGGCAGAGTCGCTCGCTTTGTCCGAAACCTTCGAGGATGACGAATCCGACAAAGTTGTGCCAGTTGATCGGGTGCGCCTGGTTTCGATCAAGAAGGGCATTTCCGTTGACGCTATCGCAACCGTAAAGGCGGCATAACCCTGGCTTGCACGTTGACGGCGGCGGGCGTGGCAAAAACCGGACAGTCACAAACGTCGCCGCAAGTGAAGCCAAACCCGTTGGGCGGCTTTGCCCAAAAGGAAATAACATGAGCAACGGAAGATATTGTGATAATTGTGAAACTCACTTGAATGATGAAGATTACGTGTCCTATGGTTCATGGTCTTACACTTGCCATGATTGCGGTTTTTCATATCGTCATGGTTCTGCTGGCGCAGGTGAGCAGGTTAAAAGATTCAACAGCCGCCCAACAAAGCGTGCAGCGGACAAAAGCGGGATTTTGCAAGAGTCGCCAAAGCCAGATAATATTATTTTGACGGTGAGACTTCGGAGCCAGTGTCCAGCCCGCTTTTGTCCGCTAAAGCCAGCCGTTCGGCGGCTTCGTGGCTGTCGAAAAAGTGAGAAGAAATGAACCTTTTACAATCAAGTAATTCGGTAAACGTAAAGGAAGATAATCCAGGTTTATTTGAGTTGTCGTTTTCTCAGCAAGCCTTTGCGGTTGGCGATATTGTTACTCGTTCTGGCAATGATGAGCAAGTGATAACTAGCATAGATTTTGATTGGGGAACGCTCGATGTATTGTGCATAAAGCCTGCGTACTGGATAGGCTTTGGCGAAAGCGAAGGCAATCTAATAAGGCGGTATGAGTTTGTCAGAAGTGCCGCCGAACACAGCGTGTACCTGACCGCCTTCGGCGCGGGTATGCAGTTGCGCCTTGCTAAGTTTGTAAATTTTATTCGAGAGTTACTTGCCAAATACGGCGGCAGGTAACGCAAACCGTTAGCCCGCACTTGGCGCAATGTGCAGAAAGGCAAAATAATGTCATTCAAATCAGATTTTGGTCGCGATCCAATTCCAGGCGAAGATTATTCATTAGATGATGCAATGTCTCAGGATGAATACGAATACCTTACAGGAACGGGCGCGTATTTGCCACGCAATCACGGTAAAAGTCAGCATTACGAGATTGTAAAAAAAGTCTTTGCTAAATTATTTAGCGGGCTAACAAAGCGTGCACCTGACGTGTGCAACGCGTCGGATTGCAAAGAGGCTGCCGTCAATGCGGGTTTATGTGAGAAGCATTCGTTCTAATCCTGCACACGCAGGTAACGCAAGCCGTTAGAAGGCTAATATGCAAACGTCAATAATACTAACATGCTCGTCTTGCCACGAAAAACTAAATTTCTACATGAAGGTAATTGATAGCAATGTAGTTTTGCGCGTGTATAAGTGCGAAAATTGTAAGAAAACTGGTATTTGTTCTGTTTGCGGCGAAGGTGTTGTGTACAAAAAAGGTGTGTGCCAAAGTTGTTACGAATATGAGGCGCAGAAATGAAACATTATTTTATGACCTTGCCCAATGTTTTCTTTCCTGAAAACAGGTTTTGTGCCAAGTGTGGCGAATACTTCACACACCCGAATCACCTACATGGTAGAGATTGCCAATGCGAAACTTGCCAGCAAGAACGCCTTCTAACACAGCGTGCAGTTGACGTGGGGCAGGCTGGGCAATTTTTTGGACGGTCGGTTATGCCCCACGCAACTAACGCGAGCCGTTCGGCGGCAAAGGAGATAACATGGCTCGATTTTCAATAAGTGGATACGATAACGATAGCAAGTGTAAAATATGCGGTTCTCACGCCAGCGAAATACACCGCGAAGGTTGTGAGCTTGGCGCGGTGTATGCCGAAAGAAAAGAGATGCGCTTAGTGATTGAGCAGTTTCTAAAATTGCTCGGTGTCGAAACTATCACCTCGGCGTTTTCAAAGATTGCCGCCGAACAAAACGCGCACCTGACGGGGCTACACTGTCCCGCCTGCATGTGCCGTAATGAAGAAATTGTAACTTGCGCCCGCTGTGGTACTTTGAAAGCCGCCCCGCAGGTAGCGTAAGCCGTTCGGCGGCAAAGGAGAAAAATGAACATTCGGCAATTTAGCGAAAAAATAATCAATGGTCCTGGCGGCTTGCACGCTTACGAGTATCACGAAATGGCTGAGCCAGTTGGTGATCGTGATGTGGCGGTGGCTGTCTGGGTAATCAAGTGTCTGTCTAATCCGAAGTGTGAAGGCTCGGAAGTGGCTATCCAAGCAATCTTGGAAAGGCGTAATAAACTTGCCGCCGAACAATACATGCACCCGACTGGCGGTACGTGCCCCGTGTGCGAGAATGATCGCCTAAATGGGTATCCGTGTCCTAATCTAGACGTTGCTCCTCAGTGGCGTTGCAAGTGTGGCTGGGCAAATTTTGAAAATGTAAGACTGTGTTCTGCGTGTGGTACGCAACGCAGGTAACGCAAACCGTTACGACCCCACCGGAACAGTCATGCAGGCTTGACCACCGTGGTTTCAAAGAACAACTGACCATCCTTGTACACGCTCCCGTCGCGGAACGTGTAATAATCTTCCGGCAAAAATACCAATTTACTTTTCTCAATCCAGCATCCGTCCACACCGTTCAACGGCTCGTTGCGGATGCGCGGAATGTACACATCCACCGGCTGTCCCTTGCGGTGGACATTGATAACCCGCCCGTCGGCATTCACCGCGCACGCTTTCCAAAATCTGTGCGGCTTCAGGAACCAATTGTCATAACGCGGGTCTAATGTATCCGCGTCAAAATTGTTCGGGTAGTCCACTCGCCGAACATGGGTGGGAGTTTCCATATCCCACTCGATAAAATTCCCCCCGCAATCTATGCTTTCCGCCCGTCCTGTGGAGTAGGGGATTTCGTTGTCATAGTGAATGTTTATCCACATGGCATCAATAGAACGCGCATACTCATACCCAAGCGGATTGTTAATCCGCTCGATATACCGCCACCATCGCGCTCTGATGGGTATCGTCCTGCCTTTTATCGTGCCCTGTCCCCGGTCTTGCATCGTGCAGGTATCCGGGTAGAACTCCAACGGAAAACCGCTGCGTATCGGTTGGTGTTTGATGTACGCCAGTTTCAACTTCTGCGGCTCCGGCGGCGGATGATAGGTGATCTTCAGTTTCATTTCGGATGCAGCGTCACGGTCTGCGGATGGTGGTATTCGGTCTCGATGGTTATGGTCAACGGCAAAACGTCGGGCGGCGGCAATGGCGGGTCGGGGTCAATCTCTTGTACTTTGACAAAGACTTTCACACCACCAACCGTATTCGGATAGGATGCCGCAGTCCAATTGCCAGAGGGCGTTTTTACCCACATCCCCAAACCATTATTATCTGCCGTGCGATACTCAGTAGCAATCCACGTCATGCCCGGCGTCAACACAACGCCAGTTTTCGCGCCGTTGATATGCGGCGTTTTTCGTTCGTCTGTATTCAATATCACTGTACACTGAAACATAATCGCCTCACTTGTTGCACAACCACAAATCAAAATCAACGCCGGAATAAATCAACTCGCACCCGTCAAGCGTTGGCGTCACACTCGGCGGGATGCTGGTCTGCGTCCGCGTTGCAGTAGGTGTCCGCGTCACAGTCGGCACAATGCCAGTAGATGTCGGCGTCCTGCTCGGTGGTGGCGGCGCAGGTGTCACCGTTGGCACTCCATCCGGTGGGGGGGTACCTGCCACGTTGCCAGAGACTAAAACAGATGACGGTAACGAAATCCACGGTTGCGTGGTGTTGCTGAAATAATTGTTCACCACCCGCACATTACTACCAGCGGGGATTGTCATCCCGTTTTCACCATAGAATCGGATGCCCCTGTAACAGTTATAGATATAGTTGCCTTCCACCAACACGTCGTGAAACTGATTACCCCATCCGCTGTAATTCTCCGTGCCTAAAAGGATACACTGCGCGGGGTTTCCGTTTCGGTAGAAACTGGTCTTTCCCGTATTCGTCACGCGGTTGTTGCGTGCGGTCGTGTTGGGCGAATTATCCAGGTACAAATTTACGCTGTAATTGTCATGTACTAAGTTTCCTTCAATCAACACATTCCTACCACGAGTCGCCGCGATCCCCTCCCCGTGATTTTCATACACCCAATTCCCGCGAATGGTGATGTTCTCACCGCCGAGTTGGACTTTCACACCGCTCCCCCAGCCCCCCGAGCGGTCCACATTCTCCCGCACGGTATCGAAGACGACACTATCTTGAAAAACAATATCCTTGCCGGTGATCAATACCCCGTGCGAATTGCACCCGCTTACCACAAAGTCTCGCGCCACAATATGCCTGCCTGTCAATCTCAAGCACTGCACCCGCGCACCATTGCCCCACACCACCACCGGATCCGCCTCCGTGCCGCTCATGGAATAGGTCAGCGTCCCGTAGGTTCTCGACCCATCCAGCACAATATCGTTCGCGTTCGGCTGCGCCAGCAAAATGCCAGCCGCGATCACCGCCGCGCCGATAATCCCTGCAATAGTTTTTCTGTTCATGCCTCTACTCCATAAATGTATTCCCACACGATGACCAGACCCGGCGCACCGTTCCCGCCTGCGCGGTTGTTGGCGTCATTGCTGGAGCGCGCTCCTGTCCCGCCGCCGCCCCAATTTTTGCCCGTAGTCCCCGCCTCGTCTGCTCCGATAACCCCGGTCGAGCGGGTATTCCCAGCCCAAAATGACGCCCCGCCAACCGATGGAGACACTTGCGTAACAGCCCAGCACGCGCCGGGGATGGACTCGGCGCCGGGGATATGGAGATCACCGCCCGTCCCGCCCGTACCGCCAGCCCCACCACCCACCGCGCCGGAACGTGGCACGGTTGCGCTTGCCGCTTCGCCATTGCCCCCTTTCCCCCCTACAACGTTGAAATGACTGCCAAATGAGCAGTTACCACCATCACCACCATTATTGTTCCCAGCCGTCGCACCTGTACCCACCGCGCCGATGGTCACAGTCTCGCTCGACCCCAACGCGGATGCAAGTATCTTTTTCTTGGCATACTCCCCACCGCCGCCGGCATTGGCACATGCCGCCTGACTGGATGCGCCTGTCACACCTCCGCCGCCGCCGCCAGGGGCAATAGCCTCAACAATAATATAAGCAAGGTTGCTCGGTTTGTCCCAACCGCCTGAGGATGTGTACACTCTCGGACTTGCCGCCGATAGTTTTACGGGCGAGTCCGCGCTTAACAAATAGGTTTCAATCGCGGTGATTTCATCCGCCCGCTCGTTTTGATGCAACGCCAAAACGTCATCAACAA
>CAZEOE010000003.1:0-1206 GCA_964513665.1 Candidatus Woesearchaeota archaeon
ATAGCTTTAAATACCCTTTCCTTCCCACATATTCGGAGTCGGAAAGCTGGCTTCGGAGTCCGGCAGTTAAATCTGCAAGAACAGAATAAGTTCTGGTCTCTGAGGAAGGTCCGGGCATCCATTGTGAAAACAATGAAAGGATATCCGTTGAAAAGCGGAATGTCGCGAGGCATAGCTCCACTACAGAAACGACACAGCTCTCGTTGAGCGATGAACCTTGAGGGAAGCATAGACGCGGGAGACTTGATGAAACGAGTGCCTTTTCCGATGCAAGAGCCAAAAGCCGCTTGCTTAGACAGATGCCAGCATGAATGGTTTGCAAAACAACATTCA
This sequence comes from Candidatus Woesearchaeota archaeon, assembly GCA_964513665.1. Classification (GTDB taxonomy): domain Archaea; phylum Nanobdellota; class Nanobdellia; order Pacearchaeales; family GW2011-AR1; genus UBA73. The sequence goes on from CAZEOE010000003.1 coordinate 334, forward strand.
ACAGAACCCGGCCTACTTCCGACTCCCATTCTTTAAATTAATCAATTAGTTAACCCTAAGGTCTTGCCTTGGGTGTGAGCTTCCACAAGTATTAAACTCTTGAGTTACTCAAATATATATGGATAAAGCTATGTGGTGTTTTGAGTCGAGTGAATTTGCAGAGATTGTTGAGGTTGATATAAATGCTGACATAATCAGAGAGCACATAATTAATTATGACAATAATGAGAAAAGCTTAAGCTCTTCGATTTTGTTTAATGTTTATCTATGCAGGAGAGTCTTGCCTTGTGGAGGTTCACTTATAGCAAAGCAATTGGCTAAAAACATTTAAAAGCAATCTCCTTTTTTAGTTTCTATGGGGATGTAGCTCAGTGGGAGAGCAAACGACTGAAGCTCGTTGTGTCGGGGGTTCGATTCCCTCCATCCCCATTTCGTGTTCCACAGAGAGGAGCACCACAGCAAAGCGAGGATGCCCGCATCAAGAGAACACGAAATATATAAATTAGAATCGAACTGGTTGCTGAAAATATTTTCTATTTTATACTTCACATACATAAAAAAGATTTATATATCTGAAATAAAAGAATTTTCAATGAAACGAAGCAATAAAAGAAAATATCATGCAAGAAGGAGAGCAATAGAAAGGTATAATTTTATACTTACTCCAAGAATCGAAGAAGGTTTCATAAAACAGATTCGCGGAAACGAAGCAATATTTTTATATCGAATATCAGGTAGACTTTCTACTTTTGCAGTAATATATGATGGCAGATACATACCAGTTTTCTATGATAGACACAGAGGACAAATAACCTCTCTTCTTCCAGAAGACCGATTAGAGAAATATGCAAAAAACCTCCCACCCTTAGAATC
>CAZEOE010000003.1:1306-22503 GCA_964513665.1 Candidatus Woesearchaeota archaeon
TCGCAATGTCTATGTTGATTCTAGGCCTAGTCTTAGTAAGAAATATATTTACAGGGAGCATAAGTAGCGTTGACGATTTAAACGATAAAGTGAAGTCAGAGATAACCAATCTATTTGCAGAAGAGAACGCAAAAGTAGCTATAAGGCTTGGTTCAGATAGGACGGCAAAGATAAAGGCTAATGGCGAACCTTTCAGAATAGCATTCGGAGCACAATCTCCAGATGGCGGTGCAATAACCAAAAATTCTGATTTAAAATACCGTATAGAGTTACAGTCTAAACAGGAAGGTCCTGGAAATTGCGTAGATAAACTGGGCGTTTCTGGTGCGACAAAGTTATTCCAAGGAGTTGCCTTTGACGGAACCGGCAAGACAGGAGATATCTCATTCGATGAATTCAGCGGAGCAAATGCCTTTACGAGAATAAGTCTCTCGATTCCAGAAGGAACCTTGTTATGTACGCAAAAAGTCTTTATCACAGTTTATGACAGGAGATCTGGCTCAAGTTCCACTTCTGCATTTGGTGGCACCTCGTTCATCTTTGATGTAGAAGAAAAAGGCATATTTTCCTAAACCCTTATAAACTGCCTAATTTTAGATTTTTATGGAATTTAAAGATTATAAAAAATACCGTTGGTTTTACACTTCCTCAAAGAAGTTAGTCATTGGTGGAAAGTCGGCAGAGCAGAATGATGCTTTATTGCAAAAACTAAAGAAAGAAAAACAAGACTTCTTTGTTCTCCATACTTCTTCCCCGGGAAGCCCATTCTCAGTAATTTTAGATGAAAAGTCAAAAGTCTCAGAAAGAGATTTGGAAGAGACGGCAGTATTCACAGGCTGTTTTAGCAGAGCATGGAGGGAAGGGAATAAAAAAATAGATATAGATATTTTTTCTCTTTCCGATGTTTTCAAATCTTCCTCAATGTCAACGGGAACCTGGGGATTAAAAACAAAGCCTAAAAAGAAAACTATAAAGCCAGAACTAGTACTTACCTTTCAAAAAGATATTCTACGCGCGGTTCCTGAGATATCTGCAACAAAATCTAAAATACTGGTTAAAATTCTTCCTGGGAAAACAGAGAAAATCCATCTATTGGCAAAACTTCACACAATTCTCCCAAAATCTCTCACACAAGAAGAAATACTTTCAGCGCTTCCCTCAGGAGGTATTAAAATAAAAAAATGGCCTTAAGAGCAACAATTCAGATAGGAAAAAATGGCCCAACGGAGGGCACTCTTAATATCTTAACTTCAGCATTTAAAAATCACAAGCAGGTAAGAATCTCCGTTCTTAAATCCTATTCCAGAGACAGATATAAGATTCAGCAACTATCTGAGGACCTTCGCAAATCCTTGAAGTTCAATACAAGCTCAAGGATAATAGGTTTCACAATCATTTTATCAAAAATAGGCAAAACAAAATCTTTATAAGCCCTCTTTTTTAAGTAAACTATCTAAGAAAATGAAAGACATAAGATCAATAAGAGCGGATAAGTATAATTCAATTTTAGCTGACGCTCTGAAAGAATACCCTGAGTTTCAAAAGCCTGATTGGATAGATTTCGTAAAGACATCCACTCATAAACAGAGACCTAATTTCGATTCAGATTTTTGGCACAAGAGATCAGCAAGCGTACTAAGACAGCTATACATAAATGGAGTTGTAGGTGTTCAAAGATTGAGAACAAGATACGGAGGCAGAAAAGACAGAGGCGCGAAACCTGCTGAATTCAGGAAAAGTGGAGGAAAGATAATCCGCTTAATTTTACAGCAGGCAGAATCAGCAGGTCTAGTTGAAAAAATAAAAGAGAAAAAATCAGGAAGAAAGCTTACTTCAAAAGGAAAAGAGTTTTTGGAGAGTCTAGTAAAATGAGAAAAGAAAATCAGAAAAAAACCAAACTTGCAAAACAGAATAGAAAAACTCGCTGGGCTCCAGTGTGGGCAGTCATAAAAAAATTTGGAACAGGGAAAAAAATGCATCCTTCCCAAATGACAAAGCAGAGAAGACATTGGCGAAGAACAAAACTCAAGATAAAACCAAGGAGAATTCCAAAGAGTCATCTAGGATAAAATGGCAGACAAAATAAACGAGAAACTTGAAAGAGAATATGTAATACCTCTCAGAAAGGAATGGAGAAAGGTAGCTAATTACAGAAGAACAGGCAGAGCAATAAAAGAAATAAAAAAATTCATAGCTCGCCACATGAAGGTTCCTGAAAGAAACACAGAAAATGTAAAAATAGACTCGTATCTAAATCAGGAAATATGGTTTAGAGGGAAAACAAAACCTCCGGCAAAAATAAAAGTCAGAGCAGTAAAAGAAGGAGATAAAGTCCTTGTATATCTTTTGGAAATGCCTTCAGAACTTAAATTCAGGAAAATAAAACAAGATAGACTCATGCTAAAACTTAGACCTCGCGCTGAAGAATCAAAGAAAACAGAAGATAAGAAAAAAATAGAAGAAAAAACAGAAGAAGAAAAAAAGGAAGAGGTTGAAAAGGAAAAATCTGTTGCAGAGTTCAAGGAAAAAGAAATAAAGAAAGACGCAAAGGCTAAAAAGCACACAACAAAAGTAAAAGAGCCACAATATCACAGAATGGCACTTCAAAAATAATTAAAAAAGCAGGTTTTCTAGATATCTGATGGATAATAATTTGAGTAGGCTTCAAAGGAGTTTAATAATTGGTTCTGCTTCATTCATCGTTCTAATTTTAGTAATATCTTTTTGGTTTGTAATTTCTTTCATCATAGAAGAAAATGATACAGAATTCAATTCAAACGAATCTGGTGGGGAAAACTTCTCTTTCACATTAAATTCATTAGAGGTAGGCGAACATTCCTTCATTTTTGTTGTTGAAAACAAGGGAGATATCCCAATAGATCAGTTTATGATAACACTTTTTTCCGAAGACTGGGATTACTCAGAGATTTTTTTCGCAGGAGCTAACAATTTTATTCTTCCGAATGAGACTAAAAATCTCAACATCTATCTTTCAGATAAAATACAAAACAATAGCTTTCTGAATAGGTCTCTGTTCATCAAGATAACTCCGGGTAAATCCAGGGGCGCATCAATAGATTATATTAAATCTGAAGAGCTAGTGTTTCAGTTGAAGGAAGGCGCAGTAATCAGGGAACCTGCCAATGTACCTGGAGTTAAAGACATCCAGCGTCCTTCGGGTAGCTCAGGAGGGTCTTCATCAGGTTCCTCGGGTTCCTCAGGCTCTTCAAGTTCCTCTGGTTCAACTCCAAGCCCGCAAACAGAAGTTCCGTCTAATACTCCAACCATAAACATCTGCGCAGACACTTTAGACTCAGATGGAGATTTTCTTCCAGACTCTTGGGAAAAAAACTTTTCTCTTAATTCAAATATAATAGATTCAAATGGCGACTCCTTTCCGGATTCAGAGGAAGACCTAGATGAAGATGGTTTTGTAAATTTACTCGAATTCCGTTCATGCACAAATCCTTTAAATCCAAATTCAAAACCCTCTAGTACGTCTTCTCCTCAAATATTAAGTTTCTACGGCAGTTACATAGATGGAGTCACATTAAAAGATCAGCAGGCCTGGATAAACTACAAATTGATGGCTAAAAAACTTTCCGATAGAGGATTTACCCACACAGGCATAAGAGTATGGGATGATAATAGTGCTATCCTTGGCTCAAGGCTTTCAGAGTTAAGATCTCTAAACCTTAAATTCGCATTATTACATGACCCTGGGCAGAAATTTCTCCTAAATAGTGAAAGATTAGATTCCCAAGTTCATTCTTCAAACAATCAAAACCTGAAGTTTTTTGGAGCATATAATTTCAACCCCAATTCTTGTTCTTCTTCTTGCTCCTGTTCATCGAGACCACATAGGACTGCTCTGGATCCAGGCTACTCAGGCACAATATGGCAAAACGAGCTGACACTTCTTAAAAATATTTTGTCTCATACGATTCTAAATCAAAATGACTTTATCCTTCTAGAGACAGAAATATGGGGTCCCTCAGTTTCCGATACACTTTCCTGTTACCCTGAATCATTAAACGACGGAGGCAGATATTCAGGAGAGACTTCAAACAGGAAAGCGCAGTTCTATTTGAACTGGAGAAAGAGGGGAGAAGAACTAAAAGCAGAGGTGGAGAAAGTGTATCCAAATATTCCTCTTGTCTTTTATAACGACCAGGAACCAAAGCTCCTCAAGTCAGAAGGCACCAGTATGCCTCAAGGAATAGGAGATATACATAACTCTCCATTCTATCATCTTCCTCTTTTGTCTACACTTGCAAACGAGCTGAACGAGGCAGATTATTCAAATTCATACGCTTGGATAAGCATCACACAGATAAAAAGAGAAGGCAAATATCTTAGAGAGCCTCTCGATCCAAAAGTTGTTCAAAAAGCAGGCAAAATGTTAAAAGACGAAGGTCTCAAGGGAGTCATTCTCTGGCCAGGTCCAGAAACATTGAAAATAAACAACCAATTTTTTGAGGACTCTCAATATATTTCTCTCTCAGAGCATTTTGCAAATGGATATATTAAAGGAATTGATCCTGGATCTCTTGCGGAGATATGCGGGGATGATATTGACAACGACGGAGACTTTATATGTGATGAAAATTGCGGTTTAGCTTCCGACTGCGATGGTTTAAACGAAACAAAAGAGATTTCTCTAGGACTCAATCCAAATTCAAGAGACTCAAACAACAATGGAATATCAGATGGTTTTGAAGACTCTAATTCTAATAATCTTCTTGATCTTTTCGAATAGCAAACAAATTTAAATAACTCTAAATATTCATCATAATGGCAAGAGAGGTATTTGCATTGGATAAAAAAAACACGGATAAAATTTTAACACTGTTGATGGCAGGAGTCTGCTTCATCTCCGTACTTTATCTTGTGCCTATTTTTACAGGAAACCTAAGCAGGATTAAACAAATACAAATTGAGAGTCCGACATCCGGAGAAAGAACTTGTGAGCCAGCATATTATTGTCAGGGAACAACAACAAGAGTCGAAAGAAGAGTAGACTGCTCGACATTTTATCTACCTTGTAGTTCAGGTCTTGAATGTTTTTCAGGGAAATGCGTTTCCTCGGATTATGATGGAGACGGTCTACTAAATAATTGGGAGGATAACTTTGGGCTTAAATATGATAAAATAGACTCAGATGGCGACACTCTTCCGGATTCTGAGGAGGATCCTGATCTTGACCAATTTACAAATCTTCAGGAATTCAAAGCAAATACCCTCCCCGCAGACAAAAATAGCAAACCTCAATCTTCCAGACCAAAAATTTTAGCCCATTTTGGAAGCTATATAGACACGGATGAGATGACTCCGGAACTCTGGTCAGAATATACTGAAATGAGCTTAAAACTTAGGGATCTGGGCTTTACACACGCAGGAATAAAGCTCTGGAGCGGAGACCTCAATCCAGAAATAGCTTCCCAGAGAATTTCCCAATTAAGACAAAACAATTTAAAAATCGCCGTAAATAAAATAGTCGGCAGGGAAACGTTATTGTCTGAAAATGGAACGGACCCTCAAAATCATTCTTCAAACAATCAAAACCTAAAGTTTTTTGGAGCATATAATTTCAACCCATATGTATGCAACCCAGGGTGCAATTGCGTGACTACTGAAAGAAACTTCCATAGGACTGCAATAGATCCAGGCTACTCAGGAACTCTCTGGCAGGAAGAATTAGCTTCAGCGTCTGGAGTTTCAAACCTAGCCAATCTCCAGCAGGATGACGTCATGATTTTCGATACAGAAATACAAGGTCTTTCAGTTGGAGACCTGCTTAAATGTTATCCCACGGCTTTAGACGATGGCGGAAGATATGATGCATTTCCTCCCGAGGAAAGACAAGCAAGGTTCATGCTAAACTGGAGGCTTCGGGCAGAGGAGTTGTATGAATCTGCTAAGTCTCAAAGTCCTAATGCACTCATTTTACATTACAATGAAATATTACCTTCGATTTATGATTTATCTGGGACAAGCTCTCCTCCAGGAGTAGGAGACGCGCAAGATCCTTTTATGTATAGACTTCCAAATCTTGGACCCTTCAGGTATGATCTTGGAGACAACTGCAATAACAACTTCGCATCTTTCAATTGTTCAAGAGTGAATGAAAGAGATTTTTCAAATTCTTATGTCTGGATAAACTTCGGAGATGCTAAGAGAGCAGAAAGAGGAGGAACAGGTCAGCCAAATGTATATGCTAGAGAGCATCTAGACCCCAAACTAGCACAGAAATTCGGATACTATTTATTCAAGGAGCAAGTTAAGGGAGTGTTTTTCTACCCTCAGACATTCACATATCAAGGAATGGATGGAGATAGAGAATTTTACTATATTGATAGACCTTATTTGAGATCGATGAAGGGTTTCATGAAAGGTTTCAATGGGGAGGATCCTGGAGATATTAGAAATTCTGGAGAAATATGTGGAGACGATGTAGACAACAATGGAGACTACTTCTGTGATGAAAATTGTCCAGGAGTAGGAGACCTTGACGGCAAAAACTTCACTGATTGCGACAGTTTAAATATGACTTTAGAGGTTCAACACAGTTATGATCCATTAAGCAGGTTTTCAGCAGAAGATATTTCCGGAGACACTACTCTGGATGAGGAAAGAGTGCTCACGGATGGTTTCAAGGATTTAGATTCCGATGGCTTCTTAAACATAGAAGAAGTCTGGTCTGGTACAGATATATCAAATACCGACTCAGATGGAGATAGAATAATAGACGGCAAAGATAAATGTCCAAGTGTGCCAAATCCAGGTCAGGACAATGTAAATGATTGTTTTTCACAATACAGTTTCTTCAATTACTCGGGCACGATTCTTCTTGGGAACTAGCTTTTCCCATAAAATTTCCAAATCAGAAAATCTTTTATAATGTCCTTCCCAGAAAAATAAATGGAAGATCTGAAAAAACTAATTAACTTCTCGGTTTTAAATATAGACAAGCCTTCGGGACCAACAAGCTTCTATGTTTCTAATTTCATTGCAAAATCATTAAAAATATCTAAGGCATCCCACATGGGCACGTTAGACCCTATGGTTTCTGGAGTTCTTCCTATCACTTTAGGAAGAGCATGCAGACTTTCAAATTATCTCATGCACAAGGACAAAACATATGTTGGAGTCATGAGGCTCCATAACGATATAACTCAGAAAGAACTGGAGGAAAAAATAAAGTTGTTTGTAGGAAAGATAAAGCAAGTACCTCCTTTAAGATCCAGCGTAAAAAGGCAGGAAAGAGAAAGAGAAGTAAAACATTTTAAAATTTTAGAAATAAAAGGAAAGGATGTTCTTTTTGAAACACAGGTTGAGGCAGGGACATACATAAGAAAAATATGCCATGATTTAGGCGAGGAAATAGGTGGAGCGCACATGCTTGAATTAAGAAGAATAAAGGCTGGAATCTTTGACGAGAGCTCATCGATAACATTATATCAGTTTGAAAATATTCTAAATGAAATTTCAAATGAAAATTTAGAATATGTGAAAAAATACCTTATCCCTGCTGAGGAGATAATTAGAAAAATTCTACCCTATTATGAAATAAGCGATAAAAACCTCAAACAGATTAGAACAGGAAAACCTCTTCAAAAATCTGATTTTGTTTTCAACACGCCTAAAGAGGAAATTTTTTCTGTCTTCCTAAATAACGAATTCATAGGCATATATAAAAAAGAAAAAGATTTATTTAAGCCTGAATTCGTATTTAATTAAAATGGAGCAAAAGTCTAGGTGTCCTTGGTGTCTCAGTTCGGAATTGATGATTAAATATCACGACGAAGAATGGGGTGTTCCCTTACACGATGACGCAAAACTTTTTGAGTTTTTTGTTTTAGACGCATTTCAGGCAGGTTTGAGTTGGAGCACAATAATAAACAAAAGAAAAAACTTCGAAAAAGCATTTCACAATTTTAACATAAAGAAAGTAGCCAACTACACAGAAAAAGATTTTCAAAGACTTATGAACGACGCAGGAATAATAAGAAATAGACTAAAAATACAGGCTTCAATAATAAACGCGCAGAAATTCTTAGAAATTCAGAAAGAATTCGGTTCCTTCGACAAGTATATCTGGTCACTTATAGGCAATAAGCCAATAATAAACAAATTCAAAAAACAAAACGAGCTCCCTGCAAAAACCATCCTCTCGGATAAAATAAGCGCAGAATTAAAAAAAAGAGGCATGAAATTTGTCGGTTCAACAATAATTTATGCGTTCATGCAAGCCTCAGGAATGGTCAACGACCACCTTGTATATTGTCACAGATACAATTTAAAAATTTAAAAACAAAACCCGCCCACCATCGCCCTGATAAAAAATTAATTTTTTTCAATAAAACATATCAGTTTAGTTTTATTGTTCGGAAGGCTCTTCTCCAGAATCGCCTTCGTCTTTGTCTTGACCTTCAGGATCCGTTTGATCCTTAGGTTGTTCGTCTTCCATTTAAATACAAAAATCCAAGGTTTAAAAACCTTCTTTTACTGATATTTTAAATGAGAGAATTAATCTACTATTCAAGGACTGCACCAACTTCAGGCAGTTATATTAAGGATGACCTCCAGGAGTCAGGAAGGATAGATATAGCAATACATACAGTCATCGCTTCATTCTTTCTAAGTCATAAAATAAGAACAGATGTCAGACTCCATATGGTTTTCGCTGGACCCCCAACTCCCCCAAGACATTTAGAGCTTCATCCAGTCACAGAAGGAAAAACAGGCATAGATAAGATATATCTCGCAAAGACAAACGTTTCCGCAATAATAAAGAAAATGCTTTACAAGTACAGAGAGGGAGAGAAAAAAGAAGTATTTCCAGGATTTTGGATAGAGAAAAAAGGTTTTTTAGAAATCGCAAATGACCTAAGCAAAAAAGGAAGAAATATCTATATTTTAGATCCGAATGGAGAGGACATAAGGAATATAAAAATACAACCAGACCCTATATTCATCTTGGGAGACCACAAAGGACTCCCCTCAAAAGAGCTAAGAAGGCTTAAAACAATATGCATACCTGTCTCTATAGGCAAGAGAACATACTTCGCATCACAAACAATTTCAATTTTAAACAACGAATTAGACAGACTTGAGGACAACGGATTGTTATGATTTTGAATAAAAATAATTAAAAACTATCTACTCACCAATTATTAATGGTAAAAGGCGCTTCAATAAAATTTAAGTCATATGACGAGACCCCATCAAAAATACTAGATGCTCTCAAGTTGCAAAGAGAGATTAAAAAGTATGATAGGCTCATAATAAAGCCATTTCTTTCTTCAGACACGGACAAATCTACTTCAACAAGTCTTGTCGAAAATATCCTTCAGTTTTGTCTTACTCATAAGAATCCCGTAGCGGAAGTTTTCATAGCAGAAGGTGCAGACGGAGAAGATACTGAATACTTATTCGAATCTCAAGGTTATAAAAAATTGGCTGAAAAATACAATGTTGGTTTAGTGGATTTAAACAACGCAGAAACAGAAGAAATGGCTCATGAGGACATGCTAAAATTCGAATCGATCCATTTCCCCAAAATACTTCTAAATTCCTTCCTTATTTCAGTTACAAAACTCTCAGAAGACGAAGAAAACGGCATTACAGGTTCTATATCTAATATGCTCGGTGCATACCCCTCAAAACATTATTCAGGTTTCTTTTCATCAAGAAAGAACAAAATAAGGAGACACCCTTTAAAGTACTCAATCTACGACATCCTACAGATAAAACAGCCAGATTTTGCCGTTATAGACGCCTCAGACAGAGGTTATTTGCTTGCAGGTCTTCCTTTCGAGCTGGATAAGAATGCGGCAAAATTACTTGAGAAAAATTGGCAGATGGTTTCTTACTTAAATCTTATTCATGAAAACTCTCAACCAAAAATAGATGCAGAGACAACTAACAAAATTTCCGAGCAATAACTATATTAATCTCTTTTCACTAGATATTAAATGAAAAAATCAATAAGACTTTTCATCACAGGAAATATGCAAACAATGTTCTACGAGAAGTATATAAAAGAACAGGCAGACGCAAACAAGATAAAGGGTTTTTTTAGAAAAACAGAAGATGGACGTTTTGAACTGTTCTTAGAGGGCAATTCAGATGACGTCAAATTAATGGTTGAGATATGCAAAAAAGGATACCAGCAATCAAGTGTAAGAAACCTCGACATAAAAGAAGAAAAGTTCCAAGATTTCAAAGATTTTAAAGTACTAAGGATATAATCAATTAAAAGGAAACCTTAGTCACTCGCTTCTTCATCATCTTCAGAATCGTCTTCGTCATCAAGATCTTCATCATCTTCATCATCGAAGTCGTCTTCTTCTTCCATTTCTTCAGGCATTTTTACCTCCCTCCTGTCCTAGTAAAATCACTATTTAAATATTTTTCCAGGATTCAAAACTATAACAAACAAATATATAAACAATTGTAAATTCTCACAATGATGAGTCGCGGAGATCTTATTTACAATGAAAGGCTTAAGAAATTGGAGTCTTTGAAAAAGGAGAAGATAAACCCCTTTCCCTCGAAATTCGAAATAACAGACTATTCAGAAAGACTCAAAAGCAAATTTTCAAAATTGCCAAATGAAGAACATACAAACGAAAAAGTCTCTCTCGCAGGCAGAATAATGTCTATGAGGGACATGGGCAAGATAGCTTTTGGAGTTTTGCAGGATTCAGAAGGAAAGATTCAGTTTGTCTTGCAGGAAAAAGAAACACCAAAGAAAACATTTGACTTTTACAAAAAATATCTTGATTCAGGAGACATAATAGGAATAAAGGGAACAGTGTTCAGGACGAAAAGAGGAGAACTCTCTGTTCTTGTTTCTTCAATCGACATTTTGTCAAAGTCTTTGTTGTCTCTTCCTGAAAAGTGGCACGGTTTACAGGATGATGAAGAAAGATTAAGAAAAAGATATCTAGATATAATAATAAATCCCGAGGTCAAGGAAATGTTCATGAGAAAATCTTTGTTTTGGAATTCAATGAGGGAGTTTCTGCTCAACAAAGGTTTTACAGAGGTCGAAACTCCGGTCTTAGAAACATCTGCAGGAGGGGCTTCCGCGACTCCTTTTAAAACACACCACAACGCATTGGATATAGATGTTTTCCTCAGAATTTCAATGGGCGAGCTTTGGCAGAAAAAGCTCATGGTCGCAGGATTTGGCAAGACCTTCGAAATAGGCAGGCAGTTCAGAAACGAAGGCATGGACGCCGAACACTTGCAGGATTACACACAAATGGAGTTCTATTGGGCATATGCAGACTATTCTCTAGGCATGTCACTCGTCGAAGAACTTTACAAATATCTCGCATTAAAAATATACTCAAAGACAGAATTCAATATAAACTCTCACACATTCGACTTAGCGAATAACTGGGAGAGGCTTGACTTTGCAGAAACAATAAAGAAAATAACTAAAATAGACATTTCAAAAACTACAACTAAAGCCTTAGAGTCAAAATTGAGAGAGCTCAAAGTAGATTTTGTCAAGAGTTCAGATAAATTGACCCTAATAGATTCTTTATGGAAATATTGCAGAAAAACGATTTCAGGGCCAGCTTTTGTAATAAACCATCCGGTAGATATATCTCCTCTTGCCAAACGTTCCCCTAAATATCCTGACAAGGTAGAGAGATTTCAAGTCATCCTAGGAGGTAGTGAAGTTGGCAATGGCTATAGCGAATTGAACGATCCACTAGATCAGGAAAAAAGATTTATAGAACAACAGAAACTAAAAGAAGAAGGTAATCTTGAGGCTCATTCTCACGATTATGACTTCGTAGAAGCTTTAAAGTACGGCATGCCTCCTGCCTGTGGTTTTGGAGTATCTGAAAGACTTTTCGCTTTTCTCGAGGGCAAACCCATAAGAGAGACAGTGATATTTCCACTTATGAGGCCCAAATAAAAATGACAGACTTAATAATAAAAAGTAAAATAAAGAGCGCAGTCAAAGATCTAAATGTATCTGCAGAAGTCCCGGAAGCATTAAATCAAAAGGTTCTAAAGCTCCTCGAAGATGCTTCCCAAAGGGCGAAAGCCAATGGCAGAAGAACTTTACACGCAAGAGACTTATAACTCTCACTTATATTTTAATCTCACTAAATCAGTCAAGTACCTCATAGACTTTCGTTCTAGGAGAGTGAGTTTGATGATATGTAATCATATACTTTTTTCCGTTAACATCTTCAAGATAAGCCATATCCGACTCTCTTATTTGTTTATTAGATATGGGTTTCAAATATTTAGGCTTCCCCGGTTCAGATAAGTCATAAACATAAACTTTTCCCTCATTTTGATAGTGGTGAGTGTTAAATATGTATAGCTTATTACCAATTAAAATTGGCTTTGCAATTACATATGATAAAGCCTGTAGATAAAAATCAGTATTAAGTTGCAAATTATACCCTCTATCGTCTTTCATAAAATCATCATATACTTTCAAGGGTTTAGCAGGGTTAGAAGTGTCGATAATAGCAATATAAGCAGACAGACCTCCCTTGTTTATAGATGTAAGGACAAAAAGATTATTTTTAAAAGTAGCTCTTTGGCAATCATTTCTATTCCAACATTTAAATAGCTCCTTCTGGCTTGGAAAACTAGCAACTAAATTAGGATTGTCTGTCGCACTATAAACAAATATTCCTCCGTTCTGTGTAGTCAAAAATAAGTTCCCATTTCCATAGTGAATTTGTCTAAAGTTTACCAAGTCTTTCCTAATTAAACTGTTTGGATTACGCACATCATTTAGATATTCAACACTAATCTTATCAACTATTGTTTCGCTTATATCTCTCTCTAAAATCTTTCTAGGGTTATTTATATCAGATACATCATACACAAGAAGATGATTTCCTACAACTGCATTATTCATAATTTTTCCAGCCACAACATAAACTCTGTTTCCGAATATCTCAGCATCTCTCACACTATATCCTTGTTCGAATAAATTAACATGCCCTGCAAAGACCAAGTTATAAGGGTCAGACTTATCAACAATCTGAAATCCGCTACCAAGTTTACTTTGATAGTTAAAATACGAAATACTCTCAAAAGGTGAATACAGTAACAACTTAGTCCCACTACTCTTCATTCCAGAAAAATAAGAATCTCCAATTATCGCTTTCTTCATAGGGTCAGAAACATCTGAAGGTATGTAATTTTTTACCAATATGGGATGTTTTGGATCAGAGTAATCCCAAACCATGAGTCCAGCGAATCCCGAAGCAGTTCCTTTTTCATACAAGAAATGTCCAGAGACAAGCAGATTATTATAAATATGATAATTTCTAATCATAGAGGTAACTCCCACACTTTCCAAACCGAAAAGAGCACCAGAATTACTTTGATGACAATCCAAATCGTTACTATCAGCAGTTCCATCACAATCGTTATCTAATCCATCAGTACAAATTTCAGAAGTTGGATTCCCAGGGTTGCACGCTCGCGGATTTCCATTTAAACAAGCGTCAACAGTTCTCATACATATCCCGACTCCACAACTTAAACTTCCAAGTCCTTCATCAATCAAATTATCACAATCATTATCCTTTCCATCACATACTTCAGTAGAAGAAGTACAACTTGGCGGAGTCGGTGGAGACGAAGCTGGCTCAACATAAATTATCTCCAGCTTAGGTCTCTTTGCAAAATCAGCGTAATCAGAAGAGTAGAAAGAAACTGCCCCCATCATCGCATTAGGCCCAATCACCCCTCCAGTTCTGTCAGGCTTCATCTTCACAGCATATGAGCTAAATCCGACCTTATTCACAGTCGTGAAATATCTACTACTTATATCAAAAGTAAGTGTCTGATCTTTTTTTACATTTGTGCTAACATCCACTTCAGAAGATATTATAGAAGCGACAACCTTAGAAAAATCAGCACTAGCTATATTAGGAGGAGAAGCGAGAATTATCCTATGCAAACTCAAAACATCTTCAGTCATTGAATCAGTGGCAATTACTGAACTTGGCACTAGGTGAAGTTTAACACCCCTTATGCTCGCATCATCGGGCAGAGCAGAAGTATCAAAAGGAAATACAGCTCTAGTTAGAGTATAAACATTCCCTGAAACCGAGGAACTTATAAAATTCACAGGACCATTAACAGTAGGGTCACTAACTCCCCCACTGAACTTCTCAGCTGTTTGAGAGGATACCATTACGCTCCAACTAGTGCCACTCTTAGAAACAAATCCAAGCGCGACATCATTCTTATCACCTTCTACAGTATAAACACAACTCCCTAAACCGTCACTCACACCAACAGGACAAATAGCATAAACTCCTGAAGCAAACAAAATAAAAGAGACAAAAAACAACAATGAAAAAACAACGAATCCTCTTTTCACCATGAAAAATCTAAAATATCAAACTATATAAATGTTTTTTACTTTCATGAAAAATGCCTAAAAATAAAGCAAAGGGTTCAAAAGTCGAGAGGGAGCTTGTCAAGATTCTCACAGAACAGGGATGGCGCGCTGTAAGAGTGGCAGGATCAGGTGTCGCTGACGAATCTCCTTGTGATTTGATAACGGCAAAACTAGGAAAAAAAGGCTTTGCAGTAGAGGTAAAATCAAGCAAAAAAGGACACATATATATAACTAAAGAACAAATCTCAGATTTCATTATGTTCTCAGAAATGACAGGCTTATCTCCAGTTATAGCTCTTAGGTTTAATCACGAAGGTTGGCTCTTTCTCCATCCTGACAAATTAAGAGACACAGGAAAATACTGGGCAGTTTCTCTTGACTTCGCAAAGTCAAACGGTCTGAGGTTCAGCCAATTTTTCGAATGATCTCAATTTTTGATTCACTTAAAGCACACACCACATACTTCTCGTGCAGTCATATTAATAAATTTCTTTTTAATGCAGTTCTTACACACAGAGTTTTTACAATTCCCACACTGCACCAGTCTGCTCTTGCCGTATTTTTTCCTACATGAAGCACAGTTTCTGATGCACTGATTACATATTTTATTTTTCATCTCATCTATTTCTGTTTGTTGCACAGAAACTTTCCTTTTACATTCACTACATCTCACGGCGCAGTTGTTGCATATTTCTCTCCCAGATATTTCAGAAACAATCTTTTCCTCACTCTTAGACATAAAGCTTTCACAATTCTTACACTTCCGAACATTTTCAGGAGAACATATTTGTCCTCCGGAACAAAGATAAAATTCCTTTGAATATACTCCAGAAGATTCACATCTTATTTTCAATTCGTCTCCTATTAAATCATAAGGTATCTCTAGATATTTCATGTTTCCTTTATCAGACTTAAGAAAAATTCTGAAATTATATAAAGGTATTTTGATTATTGCAGTGTTCATTAGGGAGTTTTTAACATTAAGACTGTATTTCTTCTTTTCATCTTCTATAAGTGCAATTTTTTCCCCTTCATGTTTTATCCTTTCTCTTTCATATTCTTCCCTCAATTTCTTTATATTTTCCATATGTCTCTCAATTTTTTGTTCATTTTCAGGTTTGTTCTTTTTTTTCAATGAGGTTATGGCATTTTCATTATCTTCGATAGCCTTCAACTTCTCCAGACCTAGCTTTTCATAATGTCTCTGAATTCTTTCTATCTCATTATTTAATTGTGGCTGTATTCTCTTCCCTATCACATCTATTTTTGCCTTTAGAGCTTTTTTAACTTCCTCCTTTGCAATTTCGTAGCCTTTTTTTATTTCATCTTGGTCAATCTCAACATTCTTTATATCGCCATATTTGTATTTTTCATGTTTAAAGTCTATAATTTTTCCATCCATGAAATAAAAATGATTTACAGTCTTATCACTCTCATTAAGATATTGCACACTAGAAAGAAAACTATACCTGATAAGATTCTTGTATTCAATATCTTTCTCTTTTTTTATTATTTCAGCGTTTCTAAATGCAACAAATCTCTTTAGAGTTTCAGAAACCTCACATTCATCCAAAATTTTAAGAACACTCAATTTACCCCTATTGTCTAAAAATTCCGCAATGCTCTTTATCAAAAAGCTTTCTTTGCTTATATATTCCTCTTCTCCAGAATGCACTCCAGAAAAAACAAAAACATAAGGGCTTCTCTTACCATAAAATGTTTCAAAACTCTTAGGCACATTCTTAACATGGAGCTTTTCTCCCTCCCAGGAAGTCTCGGCATTTATTTTTTTGAAAAAAGCTTCAACAAAATTATTTAATTCATTTGTCATCTTTATCGAGAACTTTTGCAGTAGCCTCCTTAGATTTTTTGTAATCCTCTATACCTTTTTCGATCATCTTGCTTATATCCTTGACGTCTTTTGCAAAATTGTCAAGGTTATTTTTAGAATCCAGAAAAGATTCCATAAGCATTTCTTCTATTTTATGTACTCCTTCCCTGTTTCTCTCATCTAATCCAAGGTTAAAAAGTATAATTGGCAACTCGCCTATAACGAGTCCGATACAGCACATCTTGTTTATTATCAAATCCACAACATGCTCTTCCATAGTATTCTTTGTTGCGAGGCTGTAAATATTCATGTCTTTTTTCTGCCCTATCCTGTCTATTCTTCCTATTCTCTGCTCAACAGACATAGGGTTCCAGGGAAGGTCATAATTTATCAGGTTGTTGCAAAATTGAAAATTCAGGCCTTCGCTCCCAGTCTCAGTGCTCATAAGTATATCTGCCTCATTTCTAAATTCGTTTATTATTTTATCTCTTTGTTCCCTGTCAAGACCTCCAAGAAATTCGACTATTTTCAAGTCCAATTTTTTTAGTCTTCCTGATAGATACTTCAAAGTCACAGGATGTTTGGTGTATATGAGCGCCTTTGAATTTCTGTCTTTTTCAAATATCTCTTTCACTATTTCAACCAATTTGTCAGCTTTTGAATCTTTCTCAATCTTGTTATATTTTTCCAATATTTCAAAAGCACTCTTTCTTGTCTTCTCATGATATTTTTGATCATCCACGATTCTCTTCAACGACTCTTTCGCAGCCATCACAGAACTAGTTATTTTAGGGAGAATCGCAAAAACTATCAGTTTGCCGTTTATCTCTCTTCCAGAATAAGAGTAATACTGTTTTCTCAGCAAATCACAAACTTCCTGATATACTTCAAATTCTTCTTTTGAAAGTTCAACACTTACAATTTTAGGAATCCTTTTTCTATACTCCACATTAGTCTCAGAACGTATCCTCCTAACCATGACCTCATTGAGTTTTCTTCTCAATTCCTGATGATTCAATGGTTTTCTTTTATTTCCCTTATGCAGGAATTTATCTCTGAACTCCTTTATCGTTCCAAGATGTCCTCTTTTCAAAAGATGGAGAAGATTATACAATTCAAACAAATCATTTTGAAAAGGCGTCGCGGTAAGTATAAGGAACCTCTTTTTTTGTATAGAATCTACGAATTTCCACCTTACACTGCTTTTATCCTTTAACTTATGCGCCTCATCCACAATAAGAATATCCCAGCTCTCTTCATGAGCCTTATAATGCCTGAATCTGCCATTCTCCCTGTCATAATTTTTAACTCTATCAATAGAAGCTATAACAAAATTGTTCTTCCAATCATTCTCACTCTCAACTACTTTAAAATCAAGTTCAAATTTATTCTTTAGTTCAGCTAGCCATTGGTTCACAAGAGAGGGAGGTGTTAGAATCATTATTTTTTTCGCAAACCCTCTTTCCACACTTTCTCTTATTATAATTCCAGCCGTAATTGTCTTTCCCAATCCAACCTCATCCGCTAATAGTCCGCTTCCATTCATATCCCTAAGAATCTTCAGCGCACCTTCTTTCTGATGTGGCAGTTCATATTCTAAGTTTTTCTTTATTTTATAGTATGAAATTATTTCATTTATCTCGCTCTCTCCAGCAAGCTCCTCAGCCTTCACTCTGAGGTCAAATATTTCTTCTGAATCTATGTTTTTCTTAGTTAGTT
Source organism: Candidatus Woesearchaeota archaeon (assembly GCA_964513665.1). Lineage (GTDB taxonomy): Archaea > Nanobdellota > Nanobdellia > Pacearchaeales > GW2011-AR1 > UBA73. Next base: position 19,264 of record CAZEOE010000003.1, read on the forward strand.
CCTCAAAGTATGAATCGTCTTCATCAGAAAAACTTTCATTTATTATTATATCCTCCATTTTAAGAAAACCCTTCTGGGAAATAGCATATTTAATGTTATTTGTACTGGGCATTTCCTTTTTTTCTAGAATTAAAGAACAATGGCGAGACATAATCATCTCTCTGGATAAAAATATATAATTTTGAAGTCAATATGCAACCAATAGTGATTCTTCAATATTAATAATATAGGAATACCATCAAGTTAAAACTCGCTTCCTTTTGCGATAAGCTGGCAAGTGGCGGATCTAGGCCTATTATCCTGAAGGTCTGCACACTTTATGTAGTATGTCTTAGAGAAGTCCCATTCTGTGTAATGAACAATTTTTTCAGAAACATCTTCGTAAACAAGAGGCAATCCGCTTTCAAAAATATAATCGCAACTTGTTGTAGAGTAGGAACATTTTGCTTCTTCATCTGTTACAATCTTTAGAGAAGACTCATCACGATACACTCGACTTATTCTAGGTGGATTGCTGTCTACAATAACTGAGAAACTCGTATTCGATTCAGCAACGTTGCCTCCCTTATCAATACATCTGAAAAATACTTCATAGTTTCCAGCCTCTAAATCAAGAGTCTGATTGTGGTAAGGCGTGTCGCTTCCAAGCATCTCAATTGCAGGATTATCTCCTTCCTTAACATTAGAGAAAAAGCATTTTGATTCCCCATTATTAGCCCCATTCGAGGTCTCAACTTCTAAAGTAACAAATCCGACGCTAGTTCCCCCTCCGGCCTTTATTGTTCCACTCGGACCAACTTCCTTTATAGTGAGAGCCTCCGTACCTCTTAAGGTTATTGGATAGCTTACAGACATTATATTTCCCTTTCTATCTTTACATCTAACAAAGAAACCATTGTCTTCCAAATTCTTAATTCCTGTAAGTTCTCCCTGACACACATAGTTCAGTTCGGCGTTTATCTCATATATTTCTCTTGAGCATTGCATCGCATTCTCCATAGAATCAAACGCCTTGTCCTGTCTGCTCCACTTACATTCAGCTGGCTCATTAACGTAGAACTCTATAGGGACTTTATCTACATTATTTCTCACTGGACTTCCGCTAGTTATAGAGCTCCCTACAACAATAGGCTGTTTAACATCAGGTCCATCATCCACACAGAAACTAAATGCAAAAGTTCCTTCATTCTCATTCCCATTCGCATCCCTGCACTTAGTATACAAATTATATGTACCTTTATTATGGATGCTGTCTATAACACTTGAGTTCCCCTCTTCGTTGAAAGGATCGGCTATAGGTATCAATTGAGTGTGGTTCATCTTGTACAAAGAACTTGAGCCGAACGCGAAACTATAATCATCAAAGTTTTCTTTCATCTCTATATCTATTCTGCACTGAGCAGGCTCATCAGTCGTTATTCCAAATTGCAGTTTAGTGAACGCCTCCAAGCAATTCTTCCTAGCACCATTTCTAATAATCTTAACTCCCTGATTAGGTGGATTAATAGCATTATCAGGAATATATTGCAGTCCCGCAGGTTTCAAAGCATTCTGGTCAAGTTTAATAATCGGAGCCTCAACATCAAATTTGCTCACCCATACGCAACTCTCCTCAGTCGTTCCTTTATTTACAATCTCACATGCTTGTCCAAGACTCTTACATCTGTATTCAGAGCAAGGTATCAGAGGATCCTCATTGCATCTTTCACAATTCTCACCTCCCGTAGGTGGTTGCCAAGGCAGACATTCAAATCTTACAATCTCCTTTTTCTCTTTCTTATAAGTCGCGAGGAATACAGCAACTCCAACCCCCAATCCAATCCATGGCGCGGCTGCGCCCCATCCCGCGCTTAAAGCAGGATTAGTAGCTGAGGTTGAGGATGCGAGAGATAAAGTCTTCCATGTCGCTACTCCGGCAAATCCTCCAAGAGCGACAGCATTTGTGACTCCCTCATCAAGTCCAAATAATCCTCCAAGAAGTTTCACAGCTCCATATACGACTCCTCCCCAAACGAGTCCAGAAAGTAAAGCCCCTCCAGCAGTAGCCCCCACACTTTCTGTTCCGAACATCTGTCCTCCAAATATTCTATCCATGAATGTCGGACTCGCTACCTTGTCAGCACCAAGATTAGAAACACCACCAGCTTCTCCAGTTTTGGTAACTATATCTCCCTCGGCATATTTTGCAAGAAATTCATCTGAGGAAGTCATAGGATCTGACAATATAGGGGTATTTGGCTTAAGAGCTCCTAATCCGGCAGGACCTGGAGCAGCACTAACAACTCCAACTTCATTCGAGATTATAAACGCAATAGAAAAGCTGGATAAAATTAAAACAAGAATCTGAAACATTCCAGAATAGAAAACAAATCTTCCCTCTTTATTTCGCATCCTTCAAAGAATAAGTCTAAATTTATAAACGTTCCGAAGAATTCATCTAACTATCTCATGCGATACACTTCCAACGGGTTGCCCATCAATTTGTATCTCATATCTGCTAAACCCAAATTCCCTATCTTCATAAGGGTGCTCTACAAGAAGGTATTTATTAGGTTTTGTCAATAGCTTATCAAATAAAATCTTATTTCTGCCACTTGGAGAATTTAGCTTAATCGTTAGCCTAACACCGACCAACCCGAAATTATTAAATCCAACACAAATAGGTTCATTAATACCAAATCTATATTTCTCAACACCAATTATCTCTGCTGGTCCGATATCTCCATCTTTATTTAAATCTAGTACTCCGTTGCATGTATAGAAAAAAGGTTCTCCTTTATCATAGAATCCAGAGATTCTTGGATCTGCGCCACCCCTTGTGGAATGTTGACCATTAAAATTATTCACATTCACATTAAACTCACTTCTTCCGGCTTCAGCAACATCTCTTTGATGAATCATTTGAGCAAGCTCGACAGCCCCAGGTTTATCTTCTTGAACGCCGTAAAGAGCAAGCCCCAATGTAACGATTCTTTGACCGTCTCGCCCATCTTGAGTTTGAGGCGTCTCGCATCCGCTACCCAAAAGACCTGCCAATCCGACTAAGCCCGATGCAACGCTCTTTCCAAAATTCCCAATATTCATAAAAAACAATAAGATTCAAAATATTTAAATCTTTCTATTTGTTGTAACTATTTAGAAACAAAAATTAATCCTTCTTCTTCAATTTCTGCTGAGTCACAGTATATCCTTTAGTATATCCTGGAGAACCAACATAGTTCACTTTTGGTCCACAGTCTC
>CAZEOE010000003.1:22603-35815 GCA_964513665.1 Candidatus Woesearchaeota archaeon
TATCCTTTAGTATATCCTGGAGAACCAACATAGTTCACTTTTGGTCCACAGTCTCCTATAGACATGCATAATTGCGCTCTCTTCAGTTCCGTTGAAAGTTCAAGACACTCACAGTTTTTAACACACTCCCATCCTCCAGATATGCCTTTTTCATATGTCACGGGGCATACGGCATTAGCCTGAGCACATATTCCTGTAGCCTCTTCTCCTTGATAAAAGTTCAGCCCAGGAGGTATCAATGGAACGCAAGCACCCATAGGTATCTTTCCATCACCAAGAGCCTGTGCTGCCTGTTTTCTTATCTCTCCAAGATTGTTAGTCTCAAGAGAAGTTCCATTAGTTATAGCGCCAATTAAAACATATTCTATTCCCGGCATCCATTTGCAATCTCTTTTATCAGCATTTTCACAATCGCTTCTCTGTGTTACAGTCGTACAATCCTGCCATCTGTTTACTCTACACGCGGCCTGAGAGAAACTACCAAGAGAAGTTTGAACACTATCTTCAATGCATTCTTCTTGTCTGAAGTCGGCACAAGGCTCAGTTAATATTTTTCCATTATTACATACTTGTCTGAAGTATCTGCTCCCAACAGGAGAACCTCCACTCTTCAAGAATCCAACTCCCACATCTTTCTTTGACTGATAATTAGATACAGCATCTTTTATGCTTTCATCTATCCATGTATCTCCCTTTTCCTGCCTTGGAGAAAAATCATGAGTCACATCATATTTGCACCAGCTCTCTCCATGAAGTTTCTTATCGCCCTCAGAGTCTATACAATTCAGGCTCTGACATACAAATTCCCCATAAGTAGGATTAGCAGTATCAGAATTAGACTCCCTACAATAGCTCCCAAGAGGATAGTTGCAATTTCCACAGCTCTGTGAGTTTTCATTTGCAGAATTAGGGTTGCATGAATCTTTCTTGTCAATCATGTTCGCCCAATATGTCTTATCATTTATTTTTCTTGAATCATATATATTAGCAGGATTTCCACAACTATCAACAAAATAAACCTCATCCTTTCCAGGAAGGCATGTAGTGAGCTTAGTTATCGCGCAATTCGTTCCTAATTCCTCGGCTGAGCAAAGCTTTCCCGAAAAAAATTCTACTTCTTTATTTGTTTCCTCGACTATTCCCTGTCCAAGTACATTCTCAGGGACACATTCTTCTCTAGTTGTAAGTTTGCATGTCTTTGTAAAGTCTTTTTCAAAAACACACGCTCCTTTCTCTTTTTTCCCAGCAGTCAACAAACACTCGTTCTGGTCAGTTATCTCAGGATTATAATTTGTTTCAACACCATAAAAGTTTGACTGCCTCTTGCATGATGTAAGAGTAACAAACATAGCCTGGTCTCCAACGACACAACATCCAAGCTCACACTGAGCAGGTTTATCCTCACTCCATGTTCCCCCATCGTCATTGCATACACTCTGAGGAACATTATCTAAACACGTTCCTTCAACAGAATCAAAACAAAATCCGGGACTGCACATAGCAGTAGAGTCACATGAAGTAGGAATCTGCATATCCGATGCACAGTCACTTGGTCTAACATCCTGACAGTAAAGTCCAGACTTAGTTTTCTGACAGCACACTCTTTCTTCACTTGTGCCTATCGTCTCAGCAGAATATGCAAAACTTAAGTTAACAATCAAACATATCACACTAAGCAAAACAAAAAGATTACGGCGCAACACTTCCATATCCTCCCGGCCAGGCGAGCCCTCTAGAAGCAAATCTAAAACTATCTTCGCTAGTCACATCGCTTACAGTGTATATAGTAGACCCATCCCCAAGTTCCATCTTTTCTATTCTTATATTCGGATAATTAGCAGTATATAAACTTGTTTCCGAGTTTCCATAAACAGATTCAAAATCAATTATACTTAAAGAAATGAGTAACAAATTATACATATTACTTGAGTATTCAACATCAAATCCATTATAACTCTGCGAGCTATCCTTAGTCACAGTAAGAGGATAATTTATCGCAACCCTTATTCTTCCAGGTATTATTTCAACATTTGTTTCAGGGGACAAATGCGGAGATAAATCATATCCTCTTCTCTCAAACTGCTCCCTTAGTCCCAAAATACACTCCTCTACTTTTCCATTTATTCCCTTTTTCAACTCATCCTCATATTTTTTCTTTATCAGGGCCTGCTGAACTTTACAAGGAAGATAATATTCTGACGTATAACAAAGATATTTAACTTTATCACCTCGATATTCGATGAATCCCTCAGGCTCAAGATAACCTCCCTGTCTAGATAAAATGTCTATGTTTTCCTTCACGCTTTCACTTACACAGGATTCAATAGAGCTAGATGGAGATATTTCTCCTGAAACAACTTCCTGTATTCTTGGAAAGAATATATAGGCGAGTATGGCGACAGCAACTATAAAAATTCCAATTATGATAAAAATACTTGCCTGCCCCTTTTTTTCCATATACAAAGAAAACAAAATTTCTTTATAATTCTTGTGTTTAATCATATGTCTCCCCTCTTTACAATCATATCACATTCGTTTACATTTTCATTCCCATGTAAATCCTTGCATTTAATATAATATGTTTTTTCTCCATCATATCCTATACTGTGCACAAAACCTGAATCTACAAGGCTTATTATATTTCCTTTATCCTCAGCTTCATCAAAAGAGTAGTAGCACGCGCTCTGCCTGTTCTCTATAGGAGAATTAAGATAGACACATTGAGAAGGCTCATCACTCACAACAAACAAACTTCCCGAATCACTATATACTCTTGCAACATTCGGTTTGATTAAATCTCTTTTTATGTCAAACGTAGTGCTATTTGTCGCCGTATTTGCTCCATCGAAACATCTAACATTAAGAGAATATTTTTTCTCGCCCAAAGAAGACTCTCCACTCCCGAGTTTTTGTTTGTGTATCCTTCCTCCCGTTTCAAACATTTTATTCTCAATAGAATTATCTAATTTGAAGAAGCAGTCCGCGTTTCCGTCAATTCCTCCCTCGGTTTCAACACTTATCTCCAAGTCAGGTATTTCTCTGCCTGTTGTTATTGTGATATTATTTGGATAAAGGGATTTTATCACAAGCGGACTCTCACTTCTTTTTATGTTATAATATTCGCATTCTGCATTTGTGTTTCTATCTCCTTCTTCATCCGTTCCAGCCCAGTCAGGATGGTCTCTGCACTTTACACATATCTTTGTTTCATCATCTCTCAAGACAATATCATCAAAACATTCGAATCCTCTGTAATCTCTGTCTTCCAAATCGTTATTACATTGAAATACATTTCCCATATCAGAATACTCTTTTTCTTCATAATCCCATCTACATTCAGCCTGTTCACTGATATAAATGAAAAGTTCCTCTTCCGTGCTTCCAAAGCTCGCAATTTTATCTCTACTCGGGAAAACATTATTTACCACCGGCGCAGTCAAGTCATCAGGAGTTACACATAAATTAACTATATACGGTCTGTCCATGTTCTTCACTCCAACAGCATCCTCGCACACGACATAAAGACTTACATCATTTTCTTCTTCAACATCAAGTTCACTAATTCCTAAAGTCTCAAAATTATATCCGCTCAAAGTATAACTCTGATTTCTTGAAATTCCTCCCAGAGGTAGCATTTCCTCAAAGTTCTCTTTTCTCTCCCCGCTTATCCTACACCACCCATACTCATCTAAATTAAATCCAAATGTAAGCTGTTCAAACTGATTCATACACCCTCCATTTTCCTTTCTTATGAAGAACCCTTGATCATAAGGTTTCTCACTGTAAACATACCCTTCCGTTAAAACATCTTCCCAAACATCAATTATTCTGGGAGCGGTTACATCATCTTCATCAGCAGTAACACATAATCCTCCCCCAGGTCCCTCACTCTCTTTTATATATTTACAATTCTGCGCAATACTTTGACATGAATATTTGTTACATGGAAAACCTTCGCTTCCATCGCTTAATTTATCATTCTGTCCGCACATTTCACATTCTCCTTTTTGAGGAGCCTGCCAGGGCAGACACTCAAATGAAACTTTCTTCTCTTCAACATCTCCAATTCCCATTATTTTGAAAATAATAATTATAACCAACACTGCAACCGCAATTATAACTCCAAGAGGATTAGATAACGCTGCTCCCAAACTTCCTCCCTGCCATGCAGAATAAGTCATTATTCCTCCTGCAACTCCTCCCGCACCCACAAGACCATATGTAACAGCCGTCGGCAATCCCGGACCAATTCCCAAAATATCAATCAAGAAGGAAGTAACTGCCAATCCTAATCCTGCTCCAAGTGCCGCGCTTCCAAAACTTCCAAGCGCAGGATTGGGCAGGGTTGCAGCTGCAGAAGTTGTCAGACCGTTAACAGTAATGGTTGCAGTAGCTGGAACTGAGAAAGCGTAAGCTCCTGCGAGAGCGGCTCCTCCTGTAGCTCCAGAAATAAGTCCGAGATTCATCGCGCTATCAGTTGCAGAACTATCCTCCACATCTGGAACGTTATTTTTCCCTCCTATTCCGGAAAGGATAGAATCTAAATCAAAACTACTGAAAGTTTCAACTATCCAGCTTTCCCTTACCTTCGTCAGAATTTCAGGAGGCGTTGAAGGAATGTATTCCCCATATACATAGTTCGCATCTCCGAAGTTTGCTAAAGAACTTACACCTATGCCAAATCCTCCACCTTCGAATAAGTCAGCAAAAGGCGTGCCTCCAAGCAAATCCCATACTCCTGGTTTATCCTTTGTTCCAACTCTATATCCTTTTCCTCCAGGCTGAGAGCCTAAATAATTAACTTTCAGACCACAATCACCCATGCTAGTGCAAAGCTCGTTCATCTGTTGTACAAAAGTCTGCTTCTCACATTCACAGTTAGCCTTACATGTCCATCCTGCTCCAAGCATATTAACATAAACTGCAGTACATTCCTGAGAAGCCTGTCCACACAATTCAGATGCTGCCTCTGGATTATCGTTCATATCAAATCCCGGAGCATATCTTGGCGCACAATAAGAGAATTTGAAAGTGTCATCTCCTCCTCTAGTCAAATCAACACTTTTGACAAAGCAGTCAGGGTCAAGACCGCATGTCAGCTCAAGTTTAGCTCTTATTAAATCCCCTGCTTTCGGTCCTGCAAATCCAATAAGTCTAGCCTCTACTCCTCCAGGATTATAAGCAAGACATTCCTGCCATCTATTAAGTCTGCACGATGCTTGCGAGAAAAAATTATCGCTCTCGTTTATAGGTGTTTGATCTTCAACACATATCTGATTTCTAAAGTTGTCACATGCTGAAATTTCAATCTCTCCACTGTTGCATGTCTTTCTGAAATGCACACTTCCGGGAGTATCGGTAGACCTAGCTCCAAATCCTACCCAGCTAAGTGCAGGTATATTAAGACTGTTCCTTAAGGAATCAAGCCCCGGAACATCTGGTCCAGGCAGTCCAACGGAGCTTTGGTAAGCGCACCAGCTCTCTCCATGCCTTCTAACCATTTTCCCATCTTCATAACAATTCATGTCTCTGCATACAAACATTTGCGTTTCATCCTCGAGTTTTTGCTCATCAGTTTTCTCCCCACATATGCTTCCAGAGAATCTATCACAGTTTCCACATGTCGCCTGATTCTCAAGCGGATTCTCCGAATTTCCAATATCACAGCTTTCATCTAATTCCAACACATTCCCATCATTCCAGCTTTTTTCTTTATCAGAATCGTAAATATTTTCCCTGTTTCCACAGCTGTCAAACCAATATAGTCCATCAAGACCCTCAACGCATGATGTAGAATTCTGCCTTGTGCATCTTGTTCCTAGTTCCTCATTAGAGCATAAAATCCCCTCATAAAAATTATCTTCCCTCTCGGTAAGAGCCTCACACTCTTCTCTTATTACGAATTTGCATCCTTTCTCAATCTCTCCTTCCTCTTCAAAAACACACGCTCCTTTTTTTCCTTCATTGAAGCTAAGTATGCACGAAGGCTCATCGGTTATAGATCCGTCAAAAAAAGCACCGACTCCCATTTCAACGCCATTGCTTTCTGCAATTTTTTCACAGCCATTTTCAGTTGTGAAAATAGGGGAATCAACAAGGCTACAACATCCTTTTACACACTCAGGAATGCTCTGCTCTTCTCTCTTATCCCATGTTCCTCCAAACTCGTCACAATTTTTCTTTGTAGCTCTAGGTGTGCAAGTTCCTTGTTCAGAGTCTATACATGTTCCGAAAGAGCAGTCATGTCCAGAAGGCAGATCTGCAAAACCTCCATCGAAACATTCACCATCACACTCGCTTTCACATTGCTTTCCTGTCATCTGCTGGCATACCGCATTATTTTTAGTTTTAGCGCATACCTTCAATCCTCCTGACTGCCCATTCAATCCCGCTAGGAATTCTCCAGCGCCTATTTGACTTGCCTGAGGAACAAATCTATTAAGTATATCACTTACCACTCCTAAATCCATGTTCCTCAAATTAGAAGGTTCATTTCCGCTTTCTCTTACAGCTTCTTCTATCTGAGTCTGATCATCCTGAGATATTTCAGTTGCAGATACAACTCCAAAACCAATACCCAAAACATAAGATAAAGAAACACTAGCCATAACTAATATCAATGCTTCAAAACAAGCTAGAATTTTAAGTCTGTTCATGTTAAAATCCCGAGGGTATAGCGCAACTCCTTACAGCTACAAACATCTCATTTCCTGAATCATTATCTAAGATAGAATATATTCGAGTCTGATCACTCACGCTACTCATAGAAATCTTAAATCTAGGATAATATATGTTATATCCGTTATACTCAAAGTAGCAGTATTTCGCCTCCTGGGAAGAAATTTCCAGAGCTATTCGCGCTAGATTGAATAAAGGATTCTGTAATTCATATTCTATTCCATCATAATCTCGTGTTTCAAGATCTTTTGTTATAGTTATCTTCCTCTCATAATTAATCTCTATTTTGTCCTCCAAAAGATTTACATCCACATTCTTTTCATTTCCAAAGACAACTTCCGCATTTCTTTCCTCATACTCAAATTTCATTTCATTAAGGCACTCATCCATTCTTCCAACCAAATGTTGCTCAAGCTGAATCTCTATTTCTCTAAGAAGAACAGGATGTTGTTGAATACAAGGTTCATAATAACCTATGTTGTAGCATATGTACTCGATATTTTTATTCCCAAAAAGTTTATAGTTCTTCGGTTGCAAAACTCCTCCCTGTGCAAGAATCATTTTTATAGCTTCTTCAGTATAATCTCTTATACATTTTTCAGTGTACTCATCTACATCCAGAACTCCTCCGGAACCTCCAGGAATATCCAATTCAACACCCTTCCTAAGGAAAAGAAATATAATTACAAAGGCGACTATAACAACTCCAACTATTATAAACATAGTGACCTGACCTCTCTTTTTCATTTTATCATCCATACAGTCGCCCCCGTTCTCTTTATCCTATCTAATTTACCTTCTATTACCATATCCTTTAGATAGCTTTCAGCTGTGTTCCATGAAACTTTAAGATGCCTCGCCACATCAGAACTTGTAACGACTCTCTCCTTCTTCACATATTCAGCGATTTTTTCTTTATGAGATTTCATAGCATTTTTCATATTAAATCAAATAGTAAATATACTACTAATATTGCTATGATTTATCATATTTAAATCTTCTCAAAAAATATTTAACTAGCGCAATTATATCTGCATATGTCTAAAATTGAAAATGGTCTTGTCCAGATATTCTATGGAAATGGAAAAGGTAAAACAACTTCAGCGCTCGGCACCGCTCTTAGGGCAGTAGGGAATGGTTTTAAAGTTCATCTTGTGCAGTTCATGAAGAACGGAACGGGTGACCAGGAGATAGATTATCCAGGAGAAATAAGGGCGCTTGAAAGGTTCGAAAATTTCACATTTAAAAGGTTCGGCACAGGTTCATGGATAATCGGTAAACCGAAACCACACCATATAGAAAAAGTAAATGAAGCATTCGATTATTTAATCTCATGTCTCGATTCAGATTTTGATATTATAGTTGCCGATGAAATACTCTACGCCGTTCAGTTAGGTCTTCTGGAAATATCAAAAGTTAAATACCTCATAAAGAGCAAACCCAAGAACAAAGAACTAATACTGACAGGATCTCATATTCCTTTTCCAGAAATATTCGAACTGGCAGACCTCATAACGGAGGTTAAAAAAATTAAACACCCTTATGATTCCGGAATCATGGCGAGGAAGGGTCTAGAATATTAAGCTAGAAAATCAACCTCGTTCACCTTCTCAGAATCTCCTATGACTGCGATTCTCTTTATTTTTCCTTTCCTCTTTGCAGCAGCTCTCATTTTTTCTGGGTCAGTTATCCCTTTTGGGATGTCTATAGACTCTATGTTTAATGTATGTCTTATCTTCACATCCACAAACTCAGGGAAATCAAAGAAAAGATCCCTCACAATATCCTCTTCATTCGTCTTCAGGGAGCAGAAGTCTGCCTTAGGCAATTCTTCTCCTTTGCTTCCAGGCTTACCGCTTTTCGGTGGCTTTTCCTTTACTTTTATTTCATAATTTTCTGTTTTATACGAAAGAGCATAAAAAGCTTTAGGATATTTTATCATCAATGAAATTAGTTTCTCAGGAGAAATTTTCTGATTAACTATTATTTGGTTTATACCCATATATTTTTTTATTTTTTCACTCTTGAGATACTCTTCTTTTATTTCGAACGTACATACTATTATTCCCTTCACATCTATCTCGCCTTTAGCTTTGCCCAATCCCCTCATAACTAAATAGTTGACAAACTCACTCCCAGTCTTAATGCTCCACGCACTTTTCTGCTTCTTTCCCTCGAGCAAATACCTATTTTCATAAACTCCCCTTCCAAACTTAACAAATTCTTCATGGACTTGCTCGTCAATCTTCCCAGAAAATATTTTTCCAATAGTGTTCATACCTTTGACTTAATCCTTGCCATTTATAAATTTTCTTCATGACTTGCCAACGTTTAAATATTGCTAATCCCATAAACCTGAATGGCCTTTACTCAGGAAGACTTCAAGAAAGCAGCAGTAATTCTTCTTTTGCTGATTCTAGGAATCATGACTTTTTTCATATTAAAACCTATTTTAATCTCGATATTTGGAGGTCTCCTCCTAGCATATTTGTGCTACCCTCTATATATGAGGATAACAAGAAAAATAAAATACAGAAATCTTTCAGCAGCGATTATAAGTGCCATAGTAATCCTCATCATAATTATTCCAATATGGCTTCTAGCTCCAATCCTTATCCAGAGAGTGTTTGACTTATTCACTTTCTTTCAATCATTAGATGTTCCTAGAATAATAAAAGCGATAGTTCCAAGTATATCAGACCAAGTGTTAAACCAGATAACAACTGCATTCAAAACAGGTATAAGCAACTTCAGCACCTTGGTTTTGGAATATCTTGTTGACTTTCTTGTAAATTTCTCTAACTTTTTGCTCCATTTAGTTATAGTTGCTTTTGTTTTCTTCTTCACTCTAAGAGATGAAGACAAACTCAGGGAATTTGTCTCAGGCTTATCCCCTCTAAATAAATCGCAGGAAAAGAATCTCATAAAACAATTTGGGGATATGACTCAGTCAATCATCTATGGCCAAATATTCGCAGGCATAGTCCAGGGAGTTCTAGCCGGCGCAGGCTATTTCCTTTTCGATGTACCAAATGCATTAATTCTAACGCTTCTAACAATAGTCTCAAGCATAATACCTTTCATCGGCCCGGGAATGATATATCTTCCTGTGGGAGTATATCTCATGTTTTCAGGAGTCAGTCCTGCTTTAGGCATATTTTTCCTTCTGTACAATCTCCTCATAGTATCAACAATAGATAACTTCATAAGAGTCCAGTTTGTTTCAAGAAAGACATCACTCTCCCAAGTATTTGTTCTTATTGGAATGGTGGGAGGAATATTCTTATTTGGTCTTTTAGGTCTAGTCATCGGACCTCTCGTAATAGCTTATTTCATAGTCTTGCTAAGGGCGTATAAGGAGAAAACGCTTTCAAGTCTATTTACCGACTAGCTTCCATTTATTAGGAAATCCACAGCTTCCGCATATGATGGTCTTGTGTTCTCTCGTAATTTTTATCTTCCCTTCTAATCTGTTAAAACACCTCTTACAGTATTTTTTTCTTTTATCTCCAAGTTTTATTTTAAATTTCATAGCCATCCTTCTTATTTTTTTCAGCTCCTCAGGATTAAATTTTTCCCTCTGAAAGAACTCTTCAATTTTTTTCTCAGCTTCCTTTCTTTCTTTTTTAGTCATCTCAGTTTATCATCCTTGAAACATATCTTCCTATCGCCGGAGCAGCAGTCAACCCAGGGGAATTTATTCCAATGAGATTTATTAAACCTCTAAGTCCTTTGCTTGTCTCTTCAACAATTATGAAATCACTAAATTTATTTTTTACACAAGAAGCAATAATTGGCCTTATTCCAGAATATCCCAGGCTAACATCTTCTCTTTTAAGCCCTTTTAAAAAACCAGAAGCGCTTTCGTAAAATTGACCAGCATGGCTCTTGTCTACAGAGTAGTCTATTTCATCAACATATAAAAAATTTGGTCCAAGTCTAACCTCTCCGTCCAAATCCAATGTAACATGGACTCCTAAATGAGAAAGATCAGAACTGGGTAAAGGGTATACCAGTCTACTTATCTGTCCCCTGAATCCATCGATTTTAAAATACTCTCCCTTTCCATAAGCAAGTCTATATTCTGTTTTATCAATGTCTATTCCAAACTTTTCAGCAACCTTATCAGCATGTAATCCCGCAGAATTTACAACACTTTCACAACAAACAGTCTCTCTCTTTCCATTTCCATCTCTCAAACCAATAACAAATGGCGCAACATCTTCAACATCCAAAAACTCGCACGCCTTAACAATCATAGTTTCATTTTCAATAGCAACTTGTTCAAAATATTTAACCATTCTCTCAGGGTCTAGTATTCCAGTAGAACTACACATTAATGCACCTTCACAATAAACCTTTGGCTCCATTTTCTCAATCTCTCTCTTTCCCAGAATCTCGAGCCCTTTTACACCTGCTCGTTTCCCATTTTCCATCAACTTTTCAAGCTCAGACATTTCTTCTCCTTTTCCGGAGATAATTAACTTTCCAATATCTTCATACGGCAAAGAGGCTTTCACGCATATCTCTCTATTTAGCCTGTTTCCCTCAAGGCATAAAGCGGATTTTAGAGAACCAGGGGGATAATAAATACCCGAATGATTCACTCCACTATTCCTAGAGCTAGATTCCATACCGAGCCCAAAGTTTCTTTCAATAACTGCAACACTCCTTTTTTTAGAAATCTCTCCAGCGATTGCTAGTCCAACCACTCCTCCGCCTATAACTACCACATCAATTTTTTCCATTTTCTATTTCTCTCCAATTTTATCGATTATTTTGCTTGTAGAGTTATCTTTAACTATCGGAACAAAAAAGAAATTTCCCATGTATGTCTCGACAGCCTTCCTCTCATCTTGATTCATATTATCCACATTATAATCTCCTCCCTTGACAAAATAATCCGGTTTTAACTCCTTTAAGTATTTCTCAACCGAAGTTTCCTCAAAAATCACGACATAATCTACAAACTCCAGAGAAGAGATTATCTCAGCCCTGTCTCTTTCATTTTGCACAGGCCGGTTTTCACCCTTAAGTTTTTTCGTAGACAAATCAGAATTTATTCCTACCACAAGTATGTCTCCTATTTTTTTAGCTTCTTTAAGATAGTTTATATGCCCAATATGAAGCAAGTCAAAGACACCATTAGTCCATACAATTTTTCTTTCCTTTTTCCTCTCTTCATTTACCTTCTCAAGCAGAATATCAAATTTCATAATCTTTTTCTCTGAACCTATGAGTTCATTTTCAAGCTCGCCTTTCTTCACACAATAAGAGCCAAACTTTCCTACAGTTATGGCTGCTGCATGATTCGCTATCGTGCTGGCTTCCTCAATGGTGCTTCCACAACTTAAACATAAAGCCATACAGGCAATAACACTGTCTCCAGCCCCTGTGACATCGAATACTTCTTTAGCATATGTGGGAATTTCAATAATTTTTTCGGAAAATATGCTCATGCCTCTTCCTCCTCTGGTTATTATTATCTTAGAGTCTAATCTTTCCCTCAAATCTTTTCCTATTTCACTAATTTCTTTTTTTTCGCTCATTTCCCGAGATTCTTTCTCATTTGATTTAATCATAAACACCCCGCGATATAGGTCTATATTCTTTGGTTTAGGGTCTACAATTATTTTATTCCTAAACTTCCAAAGCGATTTCATCAATTCAGCTGAAATCGTGCCTTTTGCATAGTCAGAGATTATTATAAAATCCGCCTCTTTACATCGCTCATTCAATTCCTCTAGAATCTTTTCATCAAATTTTTTCTCAAGCAGGTCCTCATCATCGAGTCTAATTAGCTGTTGTTTTTTTCCAGATATTCTTAATTTATGAGGTGTCTTTCCACAATAACTATACGAAAAATATATTCCTTTCTCCTGGGCGAGTATCCGCACTCTCTCACCCTTAGAGTCATTTCCTATGAATCCAAAAAGGTGAGCCTTTCCACCCATGGAAACAATGTTTCCCGCAACGTTTCCAGCACCCCCCAAGCTCGAATGTTTATCTTTAATATGCACGACAGGAACTGGCGCCTCAGGACTTATTCTATCCACGTTACCAATCCAGTACTCATCTAGTATTATATCTCCAATTACAACAATTTTTTTCCCAGAGAATTTTCTCACAATACCTATAAAACTTTCCATAAAATTCAGCGTTTAGCAAACTTTAAATACCCTTTTCTATCAGACTAAACGAATACGGCCACAGCAACAGGGAAACTCCTGTTCTCATTCCGAACACAGAAGATAAGCCTGCTGCGTCTGTTGCGTTAGTCTCCGACAAGAGGCGAAACACGGATGCCGTATTCTTTATTTTTGAATAACAAAACTTTAATACCTGTAATTTTCTAGTTTTTGCATGCAGGGATAGCGAAGTGGTCAAACGCGACAGACTCAAGATCTGTTCCCTTAGTGGGTTCGGAGGTTCGAATCCTCCTCCCTGCATTGCTCCCATAGCTCAGCCCGGATAGAGCATTGGGGTCCTAACCCAAGGGTCGTAGGTTCAAATCCTACTGGGAGCGTTAATCCT
>CAZEOE010000004.1:0-2806 GCA_964513665.1 Candidatus Woesearchaeota archaeon
TGATAAGGCTATATTTTCCTCACGATATTAAGACCAGAATGTAAACTCCAAAGTGATAATCTTTTTAAATCTTTGATTTATTAGTTTAATATGGTTAAAACAAGTAAGAAGATGTCACCACCAATGTCAATTAAAATTATTGCAACCCTAATAATCATTTTATCTATATGGTTCATCATATTTTCTGTAATCAGTTTTACTTCTACTTTAACTTCTGAAAGTTTGCTTCAGGAAATTAATGATGAAAATCCTAAAATGGCTGAAGAATTTCAATTAAGATTTGAAAATAGAGGTTTTGATTATAATGAGTCGACAGTTCTTTCACTATTTATATTTGGTTCAATAGCGTCTTTGGTGATGAGTTTATTTGTTTGCTCACTTGGAGTACTTCTGTGGAAAGGAAAAAATTGGGCTAGAATAACTATAATTGTAGTTTCCTTTTTTCTTGCATTTGGAAGTTTAATAACGATTCTTGGAGGAGATTTTTACTCAATAGTTGATTTAGGAGTTCTTCTTTTTATAGGTATATTTCTTCTTGTGAATAAAAATGTAAAAAACTTCATAAAAAAGAAGTAAAAGAATCTAACTTCAGTTCAACTTATCACCTAAAAACAAGCCTCCTTTTCACAACTACAAATTAACCAAAACTAAAATGAACTTGGAATCTTGGGTTGGCTAATTTTACATATACCATTAGAAATATCAATAAACTAATCCTGCCTCACCCTTATTTTTCCTTCCTGCCAATCCTTTAGTATTCTCCTGCAAACCCTGTCAGAATCCACAATCCCTCCACGCCTTAACAAATTCCACTTCCTGCCTAATATCTCAATCAAATTCATAGTATCATCTCTAGAATCCACGCCATAGAATTCATCAAGTAACTTGGGATTTTCCATGATTATCTCATTTACAACCAGATCAGGATATCTAACCCTTGTGTAATTACTAACTCCTATCTGAGTATGTTTCTTTACAACGCCTGTATTTATAGAATTCTCTTCCTTAGAAGAAATCACCCCAGGAGAATCAATTATAGAAACATTCTTACTGAAACGTATCTTCTGTATAGCCTTTGTATGTCCTGCCTCGGAAGAAGTGCTGGCTTTTCTCCCTCCAGATAAAACATTAATGATTGTGCTTTTCCCAGTATTAGGATATCCAACAACGCCTACCCTTACTTTCTCGAATTTGACTCTGCTCGCCTCTATATTTATAAGTTTTCTGAGTCTAGCCCTCCCTACATGGCTTTTAGAAGAAAATAGAACATAAGGTTCCAAAGAGCTAAGGTCATAATTTTTCTTCAAATCTTTTATATTCACCAAATCCGCCTTATTCAAGATATAAATGACTTTCTTTCCCTTTTCCTTTATCTCCTTCTCCAAATCAAGATTCCTCGTCTTGTCTATATATCTCGCATCAAGTATCTCAAGTATTATGTCTGAAGTTGAAATTACCTCGTTAGCCAGTTTAGAAAAAGCCTGCTTATGATCATTTCTGTTAGCTGGCTTGTTCTGCTTCCTTGTGTGTTTAGAAGAATAAATATACTTAACCTTCATATCTTACAAAAGAAGCTCTGCTTTTAAAACATTCTTTTGGCAATGCAATAAATTCTATATACTTTAAAAAATAAAAATAAAAATGTCTGAATGCAGAATATGTGGTGAATATGAATGTAAAAAACATTCCTTCCTTATTTCTAAATTCCAACCCATAAGCAAATTCTCAGGCTCATCACCTCCTGAAATATTCGTAGGAAAGTGGAATTACCCTAATGTCTATACAGGAATACTCTCACCTCAAGAGTATGGAAACAACGAAATAATGTCTTCTCCGGAAGAATGGCATAAAAGCAAACTCCCCATAAGCAAGATACTCGAACTAAGAAACAAATTAATATATGGAAGAAAACAAAAAAATATACGTTCGGTCGCAACTGATAAACAATTCCTCCCAGTTATGCAGGAAATAGCGATGTCTGAAAAGTCGGTCTCAACTGAATTCCATCTTGAAAAACCGATAACACAAAATCCGGAAAAAGAACCAAAAGCTCCGCTTATATCCAAAGCAACATCGGTTAAAAAAGTAAGAATAGAAGAAAACGTCTCTGTCAAAAAAAAAGTAGATTATCTTGTAAACGACATAGACGTCAAATCCTCTCAGGCCTTATTTGAACTTGAAAAATCAACAAATACATCAACAATGATAAAGTTACTTTCCGCAGGGCTCTTAGGATTGAAAAAAAACAGAAAACTCGTCCCAACTCGCTGGTCGATTACAGCAGTCGATGACACTCTTTCTAAAAACAAGCTAAAATCAATAAAATTCTTTCCTGAAATATCAGAATTCCTTGTCTTCTCTGCAGAATATCTTGGAAATCATTATGAGTTTCTTCTTCTTCCTGAAAAATTCTCTTTCGAAGTAATAGAAATATCTCTTAAAAATAAAGGAGTCTGGCATGATCACGAAACTTTTTTTGAAAGAAAAAAATACGCCGAATCCGTGACGGGTGCGTATTATTCAAATCGTCTCGCCCTTACAGAATATCTTGAAAGAACCAAAAAACAAGCCAGTTGCATAGTCTTCAGAGAAATTCTTCCCTCCTATACAGTTCCTCTTGGTGTAGGCATTCTAAGAGAAACAAGCAGAGAAGCATTCGGAAAACAACCGTTTAAATTCCAAACATTAAAAGACGCATTAGAAAATATCCAGCAAAGAATAAAACAACCGCTCTTAAACTTCACAGAAAAATCAATAATATTGAAAAACTTCGGAAAGCAAAAAAGAATCTCAGACTTTTTCTGAA
>CAZEOE010000004.1:2906-4960 GCA_964513665.1 Candidatus Woesearchaeota archaeon
CTCTCTTCAAGCTGTTCCTTATCTTTAGTTCCTGTACATACAAGTTTCCCATTGGAAAAAAGAAGAAATGTCGCCGTAGGTTCAACAAGCTTATACACAAGTCCTGGAAACTGCTCAGGCTCATATTCCGTATTCTCAAGCTGTAAAGCCAAGTAATTCAAATTCAAATTCAAATCTATACTTCCAGAAGCAACTATGTTCTGCACAGTTATCTTAGGCTTATCAGTTATCTTTACCCCTATCTTCGCAATCTGCTTTATTACCACATCAATAACCTGTCTAACCTGTGCAACGCTCTTCGTTCCTGTGCAAACCAAATTACCAGAAGAAAAAACAAGTACAGCCGACTTAGGCTCCTTAACTCTCAAAACAAGCCCAGGGAACTGCTCAGGATTATATTCTGTATTGCTCTGCGTCCTTGCTAATTTAGTCAAAGAAACAGGCTTCCCCAAGGAGGTAGTAGCGACTATATTCTGTATCTTTAAGTCTGACTTCTTGCCTTCTGTAACCATTCCAAGAAAATGAAATTTCAGGCATTTATAAACCCTTTTATTTATAAACCCTTTAAAAACCTAGTCCCTGTCCCAATAAAAAACCATATATAAACTTAAATATCAAAAACACCACAAAGCTAGATGCATCCCGAATATTTAGATACTAATCCCTACGTTTTAAAAGATTTATGTTCAGGAGGAAAGATTGAGTTAGAATGTCCATCTAAAGAAAGAGGTTTTCCAAATATAAAAGCTCTAGCAGAAACATTCAGAAAATACCAAATAGACAGTTCAACCGAGACCTGCCCTTCAAATGGTTTCCCATATATGGATCTTTGGAGAGCATTCGGTGCAAACTTTAATGAAATTCCAGAACTAGCTAGGAAGATGAAGCTACTTACATCTGACCTAGAGTCTTGTTTAGAAAACCCTGAGAATAGCCCAAGAAAAAAGGACGTTATCGAATTCCTTGTAAATTTCAAAAAAGAATTAGAATCTCCACCCGCGAATATCTGGTAGCCTGATTAAAGTTTAAGATCTATCAAATGTCTACCGTAAGAAATTTCTCTTTTTCGTGGAAACAAAAGACCATAAACAAATCTTGCAAGAAACACCGCCAAAAACAATCCAAAAACAAAAAACATGCCCTTTCCAAGTCCTTTACTTTCATAATTTTCAGCTCCCTCAACAGTGCTTCCTGTAACAAGACTTCCAAACTTCCCAATCTCCTTTACACTCCGCTCGCTTTGCAGACCATCATCAATTATCATCCCGAATCTTGAAGCGCCCCTAACCTTAACCTCCAAAACAAGTTTCTTCTCTCCTTGAGAAATAACTATCTTCTCATTTCCTGAAGAAATAATCTCTCCCTTAGAATTCTCAAAATAATATTCGACCTCAGCCACTCTCTCCTCAGAAACAAAATTCCTCACCCAATAATAAACTGTATACCCTGTCCTTGTCTCCTCAATCTTTTCAATATCGAATACAAAAGAGTCCCCATAGACCTGATATTCAAAACTTTCTCTATGCATACCCTCATCACAGCTTATCAAAAAATCCTGAACAAAATCCTGGGAAGTTACATCAGAAGGAATTTGAGCCATAAAATTAAATCTGACAGACTCTCCAATTCCAAGACTAAACTTATCCTGAGAGCCAAACCACTGCTCATTTTCCCCATAAAAATAAATCAAGCAATTTCTTAAATACATATTGCCCTCGTTAGCAACTTCCATCTTTCCCTCAAAGTCCCTTCCTGATTTTATAAAGAATTTTCCAGCCTCTATCTTCAAATCCAGATCAACACCATCGTAATTAGAAGTAAAATCTTCTAAAGAAAATTCAGCAGGCTTGTAAAGTGCAAATCCCGTTAGAGTCCCAAAATGCAAAAAATGCAAAACAATAAGTAAAAAAATAAAAGACGAAAGCAAAATAGAAGACTGAATAACTTTTCTCTTTACCATACCAAACAACATCGCACAGCTCCTAAGAACTCCGCAAACCCCTTTTTCATTTTTATACAAGGAAATTTTGACTTATAAATTCTACGTTAGAAAA
>CAZEOE010000004.1:5060-30895 GCA_964513665.1 Candidatus Woesearchaeota archaeon
CCCTTTTTCATTTTTATACAAGGAAATTTTGACTTATAAATTCTACGTTAGAAAAGCAACACCTATTTAAATATCTAATCCATAAAGCATAAATGGAAAAAATAAGAATAACTTTCCTCGGAACGAGCAACGCAATTCCAACAAAAGAAAAAAACCACACCTCAATCCTTCTTTCATATAAAGGAGAAAATATCTTAATAGACTGTGGAGAAGGCACTCAAAGACAATTCAAATTTGCAGGAATTTCTCCTCACAAAATAACTAAAATACTTCTTACACATTGGCACGGAGACCACATTTTAGGTCTCCCAGGTTTATTTCAGACTCTGGCAATGAATGAGTTCTCAAAAGAGTTGCATGTCTATGGACCAAAAGGAACCTCGAATCATATCTCCCAGTTGATCTCCCTCTTCAGGATAAAAATAAGAATAAAAACTCACGAGGTAGAAGGGAAATTTTTCTCAAACGAAGATTTCTTTCTTGAAGCCATGCAAATGTCCCACGACATTCCTTGTCTAGCATATTCCTTCACAATCCCTCAAAAATTGAGAATAAATAAAGAAAAAATAGAAAAGCTAAAACTTCCAAATTCTCCTTTAATAAAAAATCTAAAAGAAGGAAAAGACATAGAAATAAATGGTAAAAAAATAAAAGCCTCAAATGTTACGTATAAAGAAAAAGGAAGAAAAGTATCTTTGATTCTTGACACATCCCCAAATGCAAATACTTTAAAATTAGCGAAAGAGTCGGATTTAGTAATCTCAGAAGCAACTTTCTCAATTAATGAAAAAGAAATAGCCAAAGAACACAAACATCTAACTTCAAAAGATTCTGCAGAAATAGCAAAAAAATCAAAATCTAAAAAGCTTATACTCACGCATCTCTCTGAAAGATATCATCACAATCCAAAAATAATCCTAGACGAAGCAAGAAAAACATTTAAGAACACAACATTAGCAAAAGATTTTGACACACTAGAAATTTAAAAAACTCGATCTAAGAAGCTGAAGAAGGAGAAATATATATTATGGTGTCTCCTCTCAAGAAAGTCAGTCCGATATTTTTCTTATGTTCGCCATTTCTTATTTCCTTCGCATTGTCCAATGCAACATTTATATGCATATCAAAAGCGAGAAGCTTCCCAACAAACTGCTGGTCACCCTTCAACTGTACCAAAACTTCTTTACCTTTTGACTGATTCAAAAGATCAAGCGGTCTCTCAATTCCATTAACCATAACTCCTCTCAATTGTATCTATATTTAAATGTTGTGTTTTCAGAAAACTCATTTTGGAAAATTAAAAAATTCTCAAAAACAGGCTTTGCATAAGAAGTCTGGTTCAATGACTGCAAATGAAATCTCAAAAGAGACAGGAGTCCCATATATAACTGTGCAAAAATATTTATCTCTCCTTAAAAAAAGGAGTAGTTTTTTCAAATGAGGTAAAGAAGAAAAAAGATAGCAATAAAGTAGTAGCAAGAGATATGATCTGAATTACGATTTGATTTATAGCAAAAAAAGGAAGGTGTAGTTAATGTAGAGAGACGAGAGTTGCTAAAAAGATTATCTTTTCCAGACAAATTATTTGCAAAGATTTAAGAGGTAAATATCTTATCTTTCTTTATGTTAAGACAAATTCAAAAGAAAATTTATTTATCATTAGCTAAGTATAAATTATTCTATCCTGTATTGTTTAAAATACTCAAAAGAAAGAATTATTTGGAAGATAAATTTGACAAAATAATTAGAGATTATGCCGATAATCATAAAGACTTTTTCTTTATTCAAATAGGTGCAAACGATGGAATGAAATTTGATCCAACTTATTTATACGTAAGAAAATACGGTTGGAAAGGTATTTTGGTAGAACCAGTAGACTACGTTTTTACAAAACTAAAAGAGAATTATAGGAGTATTGGGGGATTGGTTTTTGAAAATGTCGCCATAGGTAATAAAAACGGATTTAAAAATTTCTATATGTTAAAGAAGAGTGAAAAAGAAAACATTCCATTATGGTACGATGAGATTGGCTCTTTCTCAAAAAGCCATGTTTTAAAACATAGGGATAGAATTAAGGATATTGGAGAGCGCCTAATAATTGCTAAAATAAAGGTTTTGACTTTAAAATCCTTGCTTGAAAAACATAGGATCAGCAAGATAGATTTTTTACAAATTGATACGGAAGGTTACGATCAATATATTCTAGGACAAATCCCATTTGATAAATTAAAACCTTCTATGATCCTCTATGAAGATAGACACTTATCTAGTGGAGAAAAAGAAAAATGCCAAAAGTTACTTACAGATAAGGGGTATACCCTTATTAGAGGTTTGGATTGTTTTGCCTATCTAAAGGATAGATTTTAATTTTTTGGCTCTATAAATATCCTCAAAACAACTATTGTATTTTTGTTTATGTGCAAAACGAATTCAATTATGTGCAGAATTTAGATTATATGCAAATTCTCAAAAACAAAAAGATATTTAAAGCATAATTTTTGAATCATCCTATGAACACAGGCAGAAAAATATCAGGAGGAAAATATCACCGCCTCAGAAAGAAGAAGTTCTTCGAGAGAGACTCACAGGAAAAAATAGTTGCACTCAGAGAGCCAAAAAGGAAAACATTCAAAGTTAAAGGTGGAAATCTTAAAACTATAAGTCTTAGCTCAAACATTGTCAACATTGCAGTAAAAGGCAAGATAGTTAAAACAGAAATTAAAAACGTAACAGAAACCCCTCAAAACATTTTCCTTGCAAGACAGAACAGGCTTATGAAAGGAGCCATAATAGACACTCCTCTTGGCAAAGCAAGAATAACAAACAGGCCAACACAAGAAGGAATGGTAAACGCGGTCCTTGTAAAAAAAGAGTAAAAACAACAATAAACAAACATATTCTGAGTATTTTCACATAATCCTATTTACATTGGATGAAATTATAAAAAATACCAAAAGAAAGGTTTAAATAGGCAATTAGGCAATAAATTTTTAAACCTTTCGATAAAGCAAAATGACCTATGTAAAACGATGCCCGGAATGTGGAAGCGTGGATCTCACCTATGACAGCCAGAAAGGTGAAGTCGTATGTAACGAATGCGGTCTCATAGTCGAAGAGAAAATCGTCGACACAGGTCAGGAATCCGCAGGACAATTTGACAAATCAGAGAAGAGAGGCAGAAGTGGAGCCCCGATTTCTATGCAAAAATATGATAAAGGTCTTACGACAAACGTCGGTGAAATATCAGATATCTATAAATTAGAGGCAGGCCAAACTAGAAAATTCCTAAGGTTAAAAAAATGGCAGGAAAGAGTTTCGACATCAATAGAAAGAAATCTAAGACTTGCAATGTCAGAACTGAGAAGAGTAGCCTCATTCCTTAATCTTCCATCAGTAATAAGAGATGAAGCCTCCAGAGTCTATAATTACGTCCTTCAAAGAGGCCTTGTCAGAGGCAGATCTATGGAATCAGTAATTGCCGCATGTATATACGCTGCCTGTAGGTCATATAATATTCCAAGAACGCTCGATGAAATAGCAGAAGCATCAGATGTAGAAAGAAAAGAAATAGGAAGAACATACAGATTCATAGTAAGAAAATTAAAAATTAAAGTAACTCCTAGCGCGCCAAAAGACTATATCTTGAGATTCTCATCAATCCTCCACCTAAGTCCAAAAACACAAAACGAGGCATTTAAAATATTAAAGAAAGCAGACATATCAGAGCTTACCTCAGGAAGAGGCCCTGCAGGAATAGCAGCTGCTGCGCTATATGTCGCAGCCCTTCTCAATGAAGAGAAAAAAACACAAAGAGAAGTTGCAGATGTCGCAGGAATTACAGAAGTCACAATAAGAAACAGATACAAAGAACTTACAGAAAGACTCGGTCTTGAAGATAAGTTATCAACAAAAGTAAATATAGCAGAAAAGAAAATTAAGTAATTTAACAAGCAAGACCAAATCTAATAATCCCCGCTGATTACACTCAAAGTATTACCCTCAACCAAATGTGCTCTTGACGAACATCATAAAATATGCGGAGACTAGGATTCGAACCTAGGTAGGCACTAAGCACACTGGAGCCTAAATCCAGCCCGTTTGACCACTCCGGCATCTCCGCTTAAAGAAAATGGATAAAGAAGTAATTTAAATGTTTGTTTTACAATGAATTTAGAATAAGCAAACAACTTAACAAAACAAGGATTAGAGATTAGCAAATCACTCATTAACTTTAGAGTATAAAAATTCAATCAACAAAAGAATATTTTCCATTCTTGAAAACAATCTTCTTGCCCTCAAAATCCCTAAGCTTTATCTCTTGAACTATCACCTCATCTCTATTAACATTAACCTTCTGAATTATAGCCTCTTCACCGTTATACATACCATAAATATCCCTATTAAAACTAGCAACAGGAACATCTCCGCTCCCATTATCATTCATATAATAAAGAATCTTGGTAGACCTATCGGTTACAAAATAATAATTTGTACTTTTAAGAGTACCCTCTGCATCTTTATATTTAATGAATTGATTTGCCGAACCAGTTATGTTCTCAATCACAAAGATCTCACTAAATTTTTTTTCAGGATTTTCAGAAACATCAAGGGCATTACCTTCCGCACTCTCACTTTCAACACTTTCCGCAGAAGAGTCCTGAATGAATAAATTCCTAACTCCGTCAAAAAATCTACCAAAAAATCCTTTCTCCTTGTTCAATTTCTTAACATATTCTTCCCATCCCTCAACAACCAAACCATCGATATCTTTGTGTCTCGAATCGGAAATTCGCAAAAGTCCATCTGAGTCCACAACCGCTCCTATCTTTTCATATCCATTTGTAAAATTCAAATACAAAACATCCGAACCATTCAAGTAATACCTTGTAGAAGCGCTATTTACACCTAAATTAGCAAGTCCATCCTCAATATCGCCAATAACAAAATTATTTCTAGGAACACTCTCTGTAGTCTCTCTCGGCACAGTTCCAGAACCACTCGTCCCTGAAATTTCCGTCTTCTTTTCATACAAATCCCTGACAAGTTTATCATATACCTCTCCCTTCAATAACAAAAGCTCTGCCTTATGATGTTCAAATATAATCATATCGTAAATCATATCGACTCTTCCGTTTATTTCAAGCCCTCTCTCCTCACTCGCGCCCTTATCCAAATTTTTAAAATCACCAAATGCCTTTTTCAAGTCATATATTTCCGCCCTAGCTTCATCCTCTCCCAAAAATTCGCCTCTCTCTCCAAGATATTCCTTAGTCAAAGCATCAAGCCCTTCCAAAGTATCATTCCTAGCCAAAATATTGCTTTTGCTTATTGCATTGTCAACACTCTTTTTGTCAAGCCAGCACGAAATTTTTGTGTCTCCGCAATTCCCAACAGAAACGAATCTCTGCGGGTCAGTAGTTAGCCCTGGATTCTTCGTAGAACATATTCTTACAACTCCTCTGTTGTAATCCTCAGGATTTATAAGTTCTTCAGCGCCTGCTTGTATATTAGGATTGATTAATGCTCCGACATTCGCCTTCCCACCAATGCACTCTTCTTCACTTGATATTTGATTTGTCTCTATCTGGTTTTGAGCATATGAATCAGTAAGCTGATTTACCGCAAAACTCGTAGATACCTTTCCAAACCCGCATTCTTCATCACCATTTATTCTTACACATAACTCCTTATATCCCTCAGGAGCAGTAAAGTCTTTAGTTTCTGTGGCTTGCTCTCCTCTTGCGATGTATCCTGAAGCAACCTGTACCCTCGGCGCAATATTGTAATATGAACTCTCTGGAGCATCTTTCAAATAAACCTCAAAGTTTATCCCCTGATCTTTCCCAGCATAAATATGATAAAACACTTTATACTGTGCGGTCGCAGGAACACTAACATCACTAAATCTCTTTGAATCAAACCATGCATGGAATTGAGTCGGGCTATCTGGCTCAATCAACGATTCGAAAGCCTTTGGAGCCTTCGTAGAAGCAAAAACCTTACAAAATTCTCCGCCAAGCTCAGCAATAGAATTTGACTCCAAAAGTCTAGATCCAGATATTCCAGAACCTCTGCTTCTAAAAGCCTGTATGGAATTAACAGCATAGCTCTGTGTAAAGTAATTCATAGAATTTTGCATATTCTGCCAGGCAGCACTCACAGTAAGATACTCTCCTCCTCCTCTAACTCCCTGCCCATAAGCAGTCTCAAGTAACTTAGGAACAAGAACGTTTACAACAGGAGCAACCTGATTCCAAAAGAACTCGCACAGGTAAACTGAATAAATCTGATCACATATACCGACCATTTTTCCAGTATCTAAATTCTCCTGCAAACAATCTCTGTAAGACTTCATTATAGAAATTAATCCGTCGATTCCTGCCTGTATTCCTGTTAAACACACAGGTATAGCTATGCCTTCTCTTGCATTTGGAAGACAAAGTAAAGTGCTCCCAACTATCCCAGTCTGCACAACATTAGGAACAGGATATTGCCCGCCAAGATTACATCTAGAAGAAGGACACACAACAGGATCACACACATTGAACATAAGAAGACAATCTTTTGGAGACATGAAATCCTGACATTGAGTCTTAGGCAGAGAAGTAGCAGGCATACCAACTTGAAGCGTCTCTCCATTTATAGTTATCACTTTCTGACCAGCCCCATACTTATTAGCAGCCTCCTCAACAGCCTGAATAGCATCACTTATCAGTTTCCTCGCCTCACTTTCCGATTTCCCAGGGAAAGAACCAAGAGGTTGCCCAGTGTTTAAGTTCACCTGCTGGCACAAATCATCTCCGAATCCTGTTTCAAACTCAATCCTCCCATTTTGTCCAACATTGCATACCCACAAGCTACTAACCCTCCCGCTTGAATCAAATGGCTTTATTCCTCCAAGCACAGGAAGAGTCTGCCTTGTCCCCGCATACCATCCTCTTTGGACATCAAAAGGAACAATAGCAGGCATTCCCTTGTAGGGCTCGCTCTCATAATATCTTACCCTTCTATCACTCTCTATTATTTTATTATTATCAACAGCCTTATCAGCAGATCTTATATTTCCTAATCCATATCTATCCAAAAACTCAGGAGTTTTTTCAACCTCCTCCAAATTTCCATCACTATCTCTAAACCAAACTTTTTGAACATTGTAAAGCCCCTTCTTCGTTTCACTTTCCCTTAATCCAAGAACATAACTCCCAGATTTAAACGATGTTCCAGACTGTCCTCCCTCATTCGTCGCACTCGCGCTTGCAACCAATCCAGATACATGAGTAATGCTCTCATCATTTATCTCGCCCTTTATCTTATCACTTACAACTCTCACATCTGCAACTCTATCTCTCTGACCCTCAGTAGAAACAAATATAGGAACTGCGTATCCGCTATCAACCTCTCTCTTGCTCTTTTCATATTCGGCATCCAGTCTTTTATCCTCATCCACTCCCCTAGCTATATCCCTAAGTCTAGAATCAACATTCTCCGCCTGCGCTCCACTAACTCCCTTTCTCTTCATCTCAGAGTAAAGCATCAAAGATCTTATTTCATCCGTTCCAACAGCTGATCCTTTAGAAACGCTCTCAGAATCAATAATCTCACTTATCTTTTTGTCAACTTTTTTTCCATCAACATCTGTATAAGAAATAACCTCCTCTCCATATCTGTCACTCGCTTCATTTCCAAGATCAACTCTTACTTTATCAGAATCAACGCTCTTCCCAAAATTGCCGGATGCAGTCTCATGTTTGCTCTGCAATTCCTTTATTCTCGCATTCACCTCATTCAACGCATTCTTGGTAAGAGCAACATCTTTATCTATCTGCCCCGCATTTTTTACATAACACTCATCCAAAGTTGTATAATTTCCGGCGGCGAGTTCCTTCGCACAAATATTCTTCCATCCGTTCTCACCATTCATTACTTCCTGTCTTGCGAGAGTTTCCCCACTCAATCCTGTAAAGAAATTCTTCACTGTTAAAAATCCAGAAGTAGCAAAACACGCCGCCTTCATCCCGCTCACTGCGCTTCCAAGTTGCTTAGAAACCTTCTCCCACTTAGCAATGCTCTCATTGAGTCTCTCTATCTTCTCAGCAGCCTTATCAGGATTAAGTTTTATCGCTCTCTTCTCAATACCTATGTTTATCGCGAGATTAGTCCTAGTCTCAGTTCCCTTCGCATTAGGAATTAGCCTTATTTTTGCCACCTCAGTAATATCTACATTCTTAAGTTTAGCAACGACTCCGCAAAAATCCTGACCGCTACCATCAAGCATTAGCCTAAAATTCTTCGGAGAACCCTGCAACTTGCCCTCATCATTCAAACAATAAACTGCGACTCTAGCTTCCTGTGTGTTTAAATCGTCCAAAACCATCTCCCCAACTTTTACTCCCCCCTTCAAAATCTCTATTCTTTTACCAAATTCAATATCATAATCTATATTGTCAAACCCGAATCTCGCACGGCCTTTATCTTTAGGACTTTCTAAACTTACAAGTTTAATGTTCCTGTTTCTGTCCTCAAATTCGACACTCGCTATAGCATTTACCCTATCAAGTCTGTATAACCTCTCGAGTTCATCCTTATATAATTCCGCATCTGGATATTCTCCATATTTGTCTAAATACTCGCTGATTAATCTCTGTCTTACGTTATCCATTCCCACATATTCGGCAAGCGCCTCTCCCTTCTGCAAAGCCCTGCTCCCAAATGTCTTTCCCTGTTCCAAATCTGACTCCTTGGCGTTAGGAAATTCATCAGCAATTTTTTCATAATTCTCAACAGCAGAATCAAAGTACTCCTTTACACGACCCTCCAACTTATTATTAACTATACCTATCGCCCCTCTCTGCGGATCTGCCTTGTATTCCCTCATCCTATTCCATAAATCAAGAACAAATTCCCTATCGCCTTGATTAACATTGCTTGAATTTATTTCTCCATTCAACCCAACAAGATTTAATTCGGCTCCATTCAGTTTCACAAGACTCCCATCTGGCTTCAGAATATATTCTCCATTCCTAACCCCTAGTTTGCTTATTTTAACACTAAGCTGATCATTTGAAGGTTTTATATCTGAATCATTCACTCCATACTCTCCAAGCCCCGTAGATTTTGATTCAATTTCCAAGTCCACGCGTTCACCATCACACGTAATTCTCACGCTTCCCGTTTCCCCTCCATCATCTATTTTTATATCTCCCACAGAGCATCTGTTATCCATAAATCTTGATCCTTCGTAAACATCAAAAACCTCGCTCCCTTCGTCCGAGGAAATCTCTATTCTTGCCTTGTCCTGAGGCATAACCAATCCGTCAAACGCGACCTGCAAACCCGCCTGACAGTATAATCCAGGAAGATAAAACTGATCAGATATCTTTCCAATCTCAACTTTTTCCGAGACAATTTTTCTATCTCCCTGATATATAGAAACCTGCGCATAATTAGGGTCTAAACCTTCAAGTCTGACAAAATACCTTCCTCCCCAAAAGCTGTTTTTGTTTTTCTCACTCTCCCAATTCTGATCAGCAACCTTCTCAAGAACAAATTCCGCTCTACCAACTCCAAACGCATTTCCCGCTATATAATCTATCTGTGCACTCAAATTAACTTCAATCATGTCAGGCAAAGCACTCTCTACCTCCTGTCTTTTAAGTACCACAACAACATACCCTATATTATTCAAAAGAGGACTTCCCAGAAGTTTATCCCTTGTTCTCAGAGCCGCTCTTGAAGGATGAAATCCTGCTCCGACAACCTCAGGAGGATATTCTCCACTAAATCTTATGTTCTTTATCTGATTTATATCTATCAAAGGATTAATCTTCAAGGAATCTATCTGGCAAAAAACTGGAACATTCTGCTCAGCTAATAAATCGCTTCTCACCACACTAGGCTGGCATCCTGCCGGAGAAACACTAAGCAAAATATCCTGCCTGTTCTTACAAGTCTCCTTGTCTCCCAATATAGGCCAGTAAGTATTTATCTGTTCGTTGGAATAATAAGTAGTATAACTCGGTCTTGGTTGGCTCCTCACTCCGGTATATCCTGCTGAGTTTCCGCTAAAACTAGCTGCTAAAACCACCCCGATTGACGCAAAAATAAAAATAAAAATAAAAATGCCGGCAATTTTTTTATTCATAAAATTCCACCTCCAACCTGCTAGTATCTAAAGAATCAAAATTAGTCTGTAACTCGTCCATAGACCTTGGTTGCGGGAATTTGGAAACTCCTATTTTCATCTTTCCTTTTCTCAATTCCTCTTCAAGAAGATAAGTATTCAAAGAGCCTCCTCCAACTATTGCGCTCTCTATCTTAGTTTCTGGAATAGTTATATCGAAACACTCCTCGCTCTTACTTCCGAAAAATCCAAGCAAACCCTCTTTTGGAACATCTACACATTCATATCTTGTAGAAGCAGGTATCTTCAAACTCGTATTACCATAAACATATGCTCTTATCTCATAAGATCCGTCTTTAAGTTTTATATCCTTATATTCAGGTATAACTGCGCTCGTTGCCTCTCCGTCGTCTCGTACAAAGTTTATGAGGAC
This sequence comes from Candidatus Woesearchaeota archaeon, assembly GCA_964513665.1. Classification (GTDB taxonomy): domain Archaea; phylum Nanobdellota; class Nanobdellia; order Pacearchaeales; family GW2011-AR1; genus UBA73. Next base: position 15,614 of record CAZEOE010000004.1, read on the forward strand.
TTTCTCACCATTATAATCAGCATAATCATCTATACTCACCTCAACATTATATTCCCTGTCCATAAATATTTCAATGTCAGAATCCTTGTTGCTCGAAAACTGCTCTTTCTTATCAGCATACCCTCCAGCCCTTGCGAATATATACCCATTCAAACAGCTTGGAGCATAACCATCAAAAACTCCCTCCTCTGTCTGACCAAGTCTGCACCTTTGCTGGAAGCATTCATAACTCAAATTAGCATCTACTGGATTAAACTCGTAATCAAGAATACTTATTCGTACCCTTTCATTTTTAAATTCGCACAAGTCAAGATCAGGTATTTCTCCCTGGAAATTAACTGAATAATCTGCAATCCTCGGAACATTTTTATCAACAATCACAACAACAGGAAACTGGAACATCTCAATTCCATCATAAAATTGAACCATTACAGGAAAACTTACATCATACACAAAGTGATAAGGCACATAACAAAATCCTAAAACACCGAGCCCAGCCTCCTGCCCAATAACTTCCGCAGTCATAATTTCATCATCCACTCCATCACCATAAATCTCTATCTTAGTTGGCCATGTGCTTGAATAAACAAAATTTACACTCTCATCAGTATACTCATCGATAACAAAATAACTATCTCTCTCACTGTCCTTTAAAGTGTAATAGTTCCCATTAAGTTTCAGGCTGGCGATGTTATTCTCTAAACCTTGTTTTAATTCATTCTCAACATTCTGTGTGCTCCATACTTTAGGACCGCATTGAAGTTCAACCCCATCCACAGGGGCATAATTATAAAGTGTGTCTACAGCATATTGCTCTAGAATATAATCTTCCTTCTGTCTAGCATAAAATCTAATAGCCTCCGAATAAAATTTCCCAAACTTGCTTCTCACTTCTACGTTATGTTCAGTTTTCCTGTAAATCTGTGCATCTTTCTCAACGATTAAATTTGACCTGTCGCTAACCTGCACCCTATCCTCAAAAATCTCAACATTCAAATCTCCTGGCTCCAAACTTACAGAGTACCCTTGCTCAAAAAATCTTGAGAAATCGCATCTCATAGCTCCTTCAGATATAAACTCCTGCATCTCATTTTGAATATCCTCAATACTAGGCGCATTATCTCTTATCAAGCCGTTTCCGGAAACATAAAACCAATAAGGAATCGGAGCCCCAAGAAAATTCAGATTAGACGAAAAAGGAGCATAATCGCTTCCTGGAATATATTCCCCAGAGTCTATCCTTCCGCCCTGCAACCCAGCTATGTCTATTGCGTTTCTCGTCTCAGAATTCAGACAAGCAGAATAATATTCAAGAACTTCTTCAATCCCTGGATAAAGCTCGTCCCCCGTGAAACTCTCCCTGAAAAAAATAAAAATCATGGCGACAGAGACTATGACAATACCTATTATTAAATAAACACTAACCGCTCCCTTTCGCATGTTTACCTCCTCTTTTCCTAACTCTTTCTTTAATAAGCTCCATTATCTCGCTGTTTATATCTTTCTCTATATCTTCCTTAAACCTGTTCCAAAGAGTCTCATCCTCTACTAAAAGCAAGTACTTCTTCATAAATTCTCCCTGCATATGCAGAAAAAACAATATATAAATCTTGCTAATTAACTAAATAAGTAAGTTAGTTACTAAGTAAGTAGAACTAAAAATATAACTCTGTTAAAAAATTACCAAAACTAATGGCCCCAGGCAGAATCGAACTGCCGTCCCATCCACGTCAAGGATATGTACTAACCACTATACTATGAGGCCTCAAAACTCAAATAAATGTCCATTAAAAAACCTTTTTATCTTACAAGTAATTCAAAATGCTTGGCACTACCAAGCACCCTATCAAGTTTATTCTCCTTGCCCCAAACACTACATTAAAAAATCCTATCAATGTCCCAAAAGATAAAATGAAAACAGCATAGAAGCCACCAAAAATAAAATTGATAAGAACAACAAAAATTATCACAATAAAAGACACAATATTGTAATTAAAAGAATTAACAATTCCTGAAAATGTCCTCGCGATAAATAAGCCTATGAAAAATGAAACCACCCCTGAAATAAAAAGAACAACCATTATTAAAAAAAGATAATTAACTTCAAAACCATTCACTATCTCCCCCAAAACAGCACCACTGCCTGTCCGGCTAAACATCATGGCTCTGCCAATTCTGTCCACGGCAAATAAAGTCGCAAAGCCAAGACCTATAACGATTCCATTGCTCAGTCCATTTAAAAATAAAAAAGCCCTCTCATTTTTATCTGATTTTCCTACTATCTCAGAAGCTATAAAACTAGCCTGTCCAGAACCTATTCCTGGCAAAAAAGAGCAAAAAGGAGAAACAAAAAAACCAGAAATGAGGTTCTTTAAAAATCCCTTCTGAAAAATATCTATTTCCCTGAGACTAGAAAAAGTCTGATTATCTATTCTAGATCTCCCTCCGATACTGAGCACTAATCCAGAAACTCCAAACAAGCCGGAAAGCATAGGTAGGAGTGGCTCCCCAGAATAAAACCTAAAAACCACAATCCCGAAAATGCCCGATAAGGAAAAGAAAACAAAGGCAAATAATTTTCTCCTCTCCCTCAATATAGAATAAGCAGAAATAAAGAATAACACAAAAGGAGTAAAGGTATAGATGATTGAATAAAAATAATAAAGTAAAAAATAGAATATAATGCTCCAGAAAAAAACTGCCGGAATAGAAAACAAACACCCATAAAACCCATAAACAACCGCTTCATATCCCTTTCCCTCCAGTAAAAGCTTGTGTCCAGGAAGAACACTTAAAAAAGAACTTTCCTCAGGAGCTCCCAAAAACACCGAAGGAATAAAATCAATAAAAATCTGCGCGCTAGTCATAGAAACAATAAAAATCACAAAGTCAACATCAGAAATCCCAATTTCTTTAAAATAACCAATATAAAATAAAATTCCTGAAGCAACAAGATTTGTATGAATCCCTGGAATAAGACCAGCAAGCACACCACACAAAATCCCTGCAAAAAAAGCAACAACGACATCTAAAATCATTTCACCTCTTAAGGAAACTTAATAAAACTAAATAAAAAATATTTTCTTCTCACCTCCTAATAAATCATCCGTAATAGGACTCATCATCTTATGCGCCAAAAGATATTTTTCCATCGTATCGGTAGGATACCAGTACCCTTCATGAACAAATCCTCCTACCTTCCGCTCTTTTGCAATGATCTCGAAACAATGTCTCTCAATATTACTTTTTCCTTCCGGCAACATATTCAAAACCTCAGGACTAACAACAAAAGCCCCGGCGCTTATAAAATCAGAAGGAGCCTCTTCCCTTTTAGGTTTTTCAACAAATCCCTGAATCTTTCCATCTTGTATATCGACAACTCCAAAATTCTCTACATCTTCTCTTTTCGTTAAAGCCATAGTCACCTTAGACTCATTCTTCCTATGCTCTTCAAACATTCCCTTGAAATCGAATTCCGCAAGATTATCAGCCCATACCAAAACAAAATCCTCTTCTATTCCAAACTTTTTAACACATTCCCTAACTGCTCCCCCCGTACCCAAAAGCTCCTTCTCAAAATTATATTTTATATTTACACCAAATTTTTCCCCATCTCCAAAATGCTTTTCAAATTTATCTGCAAGATATCCAACACTTAAAATTACCTCTCTAACTCCATGTTTCTTTAAATTATCTATGCATCTCTGAACGATCGGCTTGCCCCCAATTGAAAGCATAGGTTTAGGCATGTCAAGAGTAAGTGGCCTAAGTCTCTCTCCAATTCCTCCGGCAAGAACGATAGCCTTCATGATATTAAAAATAATTCTGACTAAATAAATCTTATTAAAAGAAAAAGTATTTAAACAAACATTTCAAATATAACTCATGGCGGAAGGATCAATCGAAACAATTTTCCAAAATTCCGAATTACCAGCTGCTTTTCTTTCACTAGGTTTGGTCGCAATAGTAATGTTAGCTTTTCTTGCAATACTCTTAGTAATCGCTCTCTATATCTACACATCAATAGCATACTCAAAAATTGCTAAGAAGAAAAAATACCCTTCCCCTGGAATCGCATGGATCCCGGTAGTAGGTCCAGCAATTGTAACAAGTAATATAGCAAAAATGCACTGGTGGCCAATACTTCTCATGATAGGCTTCTTTATCCCATATCTAAGTTTTGTATGTTGGATAATATTTACAGTATTCTATACAATATGGAACTGGAAAATGCTTGAATCATTCAAAATGCCTGGCTGGATATCTATTCTTTTCATCATCCCTCTTGCAGGCCTAGTCCTTCATTTAATTATAATTGGTATGCTCGCCTGGGGCAACTACAAATAAAAAACTCTTTAAATCTCGCTGATTCATACCTATATGGAAAAAATTCTATCTGCAGAAAAAAGGCTTGAAAAAATAAAAGAAATTGCAGAAGAAATAGTAACAGAAAATGAACTCCTAGAACTTCTTAGAAACAAAAAGAAAATAATTGCCTATGATGGTTTCGAACCCTCAGGCCAGATACATATAGCCCAGGGTCTGCTTAGAGCCATAACTATAAACAAATTATCCTCTCTTGGAATCCATTTCAAACTCTATGTTGCAGACTGGTTTGCAATGCTCAATAATAAATTCCAAGGTGATCTGGAAAAAATAAAGACAGTTGGAGAATACTTCATAGAAGTTTGGAAAGCATCAGGTCTTAATTCAGAAAAAGTAGAATTCATCTGGGCATCAGAATTCATTAAATCCAACCCTGAATATTGGGAAACAGTTCTAAAATTATCGCGCCATTCATCGATTCAAAGAGTCATGCGTTGCAGTCAGATAATGGGCAGAGAAGAGTCCACGTCAAATCCAAGCTCCCAGATTATCTATCCTCTAATGCAGGCAGCAGACATCCATCATTTAGAGGCAGATATAGCTCAGCTAGGCCTTGACCAAAGAAAAGTAAATATGCTCGCCAGAGAGCTTTTCCCAAAAATAGGTTTGAAACCCCCAGTAGCCGTTCATCACCACATGCTCTTAGGTCTCCAATTTCAAAAAACAGACTCAGAGGGGATAGATAGAAAAATAGCCATGAAAATGTCAAAATCAAAACCAGAAACTGCAATATTTATGACTGATTCTAAAGAAGATATAGAAAAAAAATTCAAAAATGCCTTCTGCCCGGAAGGTCAAATAGAGGAAAATCCTGTAATCGAATATGCAAAATATATAGTATTTGAAAAATTCAAAAAAATAGAAATAAACCGACCAGAAAAATTCGGCGGAAATATAGAAATAAAAAGCCAGCAAGAGCTTGAAAAGTTATATGCCGAAAAGAAAATTCATCCGCTTGATTTAAAAAACTCCATCGCAAAACATATAGATGAACTTATTTCTCCTGTAAGAGAGCATTTTAAAAATAACAAGCGAGCGAATGATCTTCAAAAAAAAGTAAAGAGTTTTGAAATCTCTCGTTAGAAATTATCCCTTATCCTTGAAGCAAGAATATCTAAAGGCTCCGGTTCTCCGATACGCAAAGTCCTACGTTTTGGATGAAAAGATCTATCATCCTCAACTGCATAAACCCTTTCCAATTATAAAGCCCCTTACAAATTACTCCCATCACATAAAAAAATAAAACTGATTTAAAAATCTACCGTGTATGAAATTCCACGACATCCTTATCCTTAACTTTATGATCCAGTCCTACTCTCTGATTTGGAAACTTAGCAGAAGGTCCAGTAATCCTTGTCTCTCTCACGCTCCTAGAGAATCCTTTGAATATTCCCTCGGCAACATCCTTCACTCTCGAACCCTGTTTTAACACCAAAGGCACATCCTTGAAAGGCTTCCCAGGCTCTTTCAAATACACTCTTACAATATCCATTTTCTCTATCATCTCATTCTTCAATTCCCCAATATTTTCCCCTGTAAGAGCAGACAAAAAAATACCCTGGATCTTCCTGCTTCTCATCCTCTCCATAATTTTTCTCTTTTCATCTTCAGAATAAATATCTCTTTTATTAACGACTATAATCTTTTTCCCGCTAACTCTCTGCATGTATTTCTCAAGCTCATTTATTTCAGAAATATCCTCAATAACAATAATTAGGCAATCTGCATTATTTACAAGCCCTATATCAAAACTCTCACTCCCTACTGAAGGCGAATCTACTATCTGAGCCTGCACACCTAAATAAAAGAAAGTCCCTATTTCAGGTACTTTAGTAGAAAACATTGTGCCCTTTATAACAGGTCTAACGTTAGTCAACGCTCCTAAAAGTTGAGTCTTTCCCTTTCCAGTCAGGCCAAAAAGAACAAACTGAAATCCTTCTTTCCTTATTCCTTTTCTCCCTCCTGACTTCTTCCTTGCCTTCTCCTGCTTTTCCCTTAACTTTATCAGTCTCCTCTTAAGCTCAGCAACGAAATTCTCAGAACTCTTATGTTTTGGAGCAGCCTTTATCATCTCCTCAAGCCAGTATATCTTATCCTCTAAACTTGTAGCATCTAAATATTTCTTTTCCTTCTCAAAATACTCGTATCCTGCATTTATTGGCATCTCTATATGTGAAAAAAATTGTTTAAAAAACTACCCTAAAAGCAAGATTTATTAACAAACACAATTTGAGTAAAAAATGAACAATAATTTTCAAAGGAGAAAGCTAAAAAATGGGATCACAGTTATATATGAAAAAAGAGATCTACCAATAGTATCTTTTTCTATCACAAATAAATTTGGTGCATCATCCGAGACATCCGACATAAAAGGCATCGCTCATTTTATTGAACACTTAGTTTTTACAGGCACAAAGACAAGGACGCATGAGGACATTTCAAGAGAAATAGAAAAAAAAGGGGGAATCCTTAACGCATTCACCTCTCACGATGTAACTTCCTTTTGGTTTAAACTTCCCTCAAAACATCTTTTTGCAGGCCTCGACATTTTGTCAGACATGCTCAATAATCCTACATTCAACGAAGAAAAATTCGAAAAAGAAAAGAAAGTCATTATAGAAGAAATAAAAATGTATCATGACAACCCTCAGAGGTTCATCATGGACAAAATAGAAGAAAACCTATTCGCCCCGCCCCTTGGAGATGGAGTAATAGGCTCAGAAAAAACAATAAACTCCCTCTCAAGAAATTTCGTATTCGACTACTTCCAAAAAAACTACTCTCCTGAAAATTACATAGTCTCAATAGTTGGATCCGCAGATCTTGATAAAGTATGCGACTTTTTAGAAAAAAACTTCAAGCCAAAAAAAGTGTCTTTAAAAATCTCAAAAATAGAAAAACATAACAAAGACACAGTAGAAGAAAGACCTGGAATAGACCAGGCGCATTTCGTTTTCGCAATGCACGCCCCGCCTATAACTGAAAAAGAACATTACGCTCTCCAAGTACTTGACGCCTACTTAGCAAGCGGAATGTCTTCAAAACTCTTCCTGAAAATAAGAGAAGAAAGAGGCCTCGCATATAATGTAAGTAGCTCAATCTCCGCAGAAAAAAATTATTCCTACTATGCAATTTACGCAGGAACAACAAAGCCTGCAATCCCTGAAATAAAAAAGATAATTCTGGAAGAATTAAAAAACATTAGTAAAATGACAGAGTCAAACCTAAAAGAATCGAAAGAGAGGTTAATAGGTCTCAAGAACGTTTTATCAGAAGAAAGTGCCAGCGTTCTTAACGAATTAATGTACTCAGAGCTTGTAAATAAAGCAGAAGACTACTATGAATATGAAAACAAAATAAATTCAGTAACATTGGACCAAGTAAAAAAGTTCTCGAACATAAAGAGCTTCAGCACAGCATCCATAATACCAAAATAGATGGAAAATAAAGTCAGATCATTTATAAGTTTAAATTTCCCGGAAGAAATAATAAAAGAAATAGCCAGAGTCCAGTTAATTCTCCTCAACCAAAAATTCACAGGCAAACTCACTGAACTTCCAAATCTCCATTTAACTCTAAAATTTCTTGGCGAGATACCTGAACAAAAAATAAATGAATTAAAAGAGCGTTTGAAAAGAATAAATTTTGCTCCGTTCGAAGCCACATTAGGAGAGGCAGGCATTTTTTCCTTCAGAAAAAATCCTAGGATAGTTTGGGTAAAAATAAACGGGCAAAAAATCTGGGACCTTCAGAAAAAAATAGACCTTGAGCTTAAAGAAATATTTCCGGAAGAACAAAGATTCATGTCTCACTGCACAATTGCTAGAATAAAATATGTCAAAAATATAAACGGGTTTGCAGAATATATAAAAAATCTAAAAGTAAAACCTCTAAAATTCAAAATAGACAGCTTTGCATTGAACTCCTCGGAATTAAACTCCCTCGGACCTATATATCAAACGATAGAAAAATACCCTCTTACAGAAATATAATATTAATTCCTTGAATTCTCAAAATCTTTTTCGACTAAATCTAAAAAATCACTGGCTCTCTTTCCTAAGACGAGACTTAGTTGTTTAGAATCAGAATTAAAAACTCTCTTCAAGCTCCCAAACTCCTTAATTAACTTCTCAGCTTTTTTAGGACCGATATTTGCAAAACCTTCAAGAATAAACTTCGCCCGGCTATAATCATCTAAAATAACTTTAGATTCTCTCAAAGAAACATTTTCCTTTTTTTTCTTTTTTGCCAATACCGAAATATATTTTGCAGTATCCTCTGCATCCTTTGTAAATATCACAGGGACCTCATAATCCAATGCCACACTTAACAAAAAACCCCTAACCGCATTTTCATGAATCCCTCCAGCATATTTTGTATTTTCAAAATATCCCTCAATAATAAGAATTTTCCGATCGTACTGCTTAAGTGCAAGAAGTTGCGAAATTATCCTCTTGTCTACAATAGAATTTTTTAAATCTAAAATGGTTTTCCTCTCAAGTACAACGCCATTCACAATATAATCCCCCACACTCAATTGTTTGAAACTAACATCGAAATTCTCCTTTATTAAAAAAGAAGGGACGAGAGAATTTTTCTCCCTAAAATCCACCAGTATCTCTATTTTTTCCTTTTCTTCCTTCTTCCTAAAAGAAAATATTTCCTCAAACATAATCAATTTAAATATCTGAACTTTCTAAATTTTCCTATTAAACGTTCTCGCACCTGAAACAAGCAACCCTAAACCTATTGAAGTTACAATCGTCGAGCCCGCATATCTAAAATAGTCAGGTTCGCATCCGTAAGAGATATCTTCATGAACAAAAACCGAGTCTGTATTATTCTTCTCCTCCGCCTTAATTCCTGAATAATAAAAACAAGCTCCTCCCAAAACACTCAAGGCAAGCCCTGTTACAAATTCAAGCACATAAACCCTATCTTCTCTCACAAAAAATCAATGTAAAACAAATATTAAAATCTGTCTAATCTCAAATCCTTTCTCTTATTTTTTATTTCCTGTCTAACCATCTCTATAATTTTAGCCATTTTTTTCTCTCTTGCCGAAGAAGCGTAATGATTTATCTCGTCTCTTGTATCCGTAGTAACCAAGATAAATAATTTCCCTGGTTTGAGTCTGGCAGTTCTTCCAGCTCTTTGTATCTTTCTTATCGCAGAAGGAATAGGTTCATAAAAAACAACACCGCTAACCTCCGAGATGTCTAATCCTTCCTCTCCAATAGATGTTGCAACAAGAACATTTAACTCCCCTTCATTGAGTTTGCCTATTATCTCCTTCTGTTCCTTTTGAGACATCCCAGTATCTGTTTTCTTCGCCTGCCCAAAAAAAGTGCTAGCTCTCACATTTGCAATCTTATTTAGTCTCTCTTTTATTTTAACTGCGCTTTCTCTAAACTGAGTAAAAACTATAAACTTAGATTTTGAGTTTCCCTTGAATTCATTCTCTACCAAAACAGCAAGCTCCTCAATCTTAGGATGTTCTATGCCCTTAGCAATAAGCTCACCAATGGAAATAAGCGCGGCATTAAACTCAGACATCTTTGTCAAAATTTGAACCGCCTTCGATTTCTTCTCTTCGCTCTGCCTAATCAAGCCCCTCATATAAGTGTCAAGTCCAGAAATTGTCTGTGTCTCCAGCAATTCAATAGCATGTGAAATTTTTATAGCCTGAGCCGTTAGAGACATCCCATACATTCCTTTAAAATTCCCTCCACTTACCTGGTTTGCGAGTCTATTCTGAAGTTTCAAAAGACTTATCTTATTAGCCGGACCTGCAAGGTATTCTTTTTCTCTCAACTCATTCACTTTTGAATCGTATATTCTTTTGAGTAGAAACCTTATCTCAATCATCTCCTGAGGAAAGGGCACTTCTATTTTTTGAAAATCCAGTTTTTGAAGATATCCTTTTACATCCTCGCTGTCTCTTGTCCTGAATTCTATCTCCTCTACATCTAAATGCCTACATATTTCTCTCACATTATCGGACTCGCTTCCTGGAGAAGCAGTTAGTCCAAGTATTCTCTGTTTATCGCTCTGCCTCTTATAACTCTCGACTACCTTCGTATAATCATAATTTTTAAGGCATCTATGCGCCTCGTCTATTACAAGTAAAGAAACCTCGCTCAAATTGTAAAGATTCTTGTCTAAATCATTCGCAACACATTGTGGAGTTGAAAAAACGATATCCGCCTGACCAAAAAGCTTCTTCCTTTTATCCGCATTTACGCTCCCTGTAAACAACTCCATCTGTGCATAAAGTTCAGGTAGATTTTTCTGAAAACTCTTCATATGCTGTTCAACCAAAGGCCTAGTAGGAGCCAAAATAACTGTCTTGCTTCCTCTGTATAAATTCATCCTGTCTATAGTTAAAAGTAAAGCAATCAAGGTTTTTCCAAGTCCTGTAGGCAAAACAACAAGCGTGTTCTTTTCCCTCGCAGTCTCAAAAATGCTCTTCTGATACTCCCTAGGTTTCATCTCCAGTTCCATAAAAAGAAAATCCTTCTCGATTATATAAACTCTCTTCCGTAAAAAGGTTACAAAAATAAGGCATAAATCCCGAAAACAAAAGAAAGAAACGCAAGCACAGACCAAATTATCCTGCTTCCAAAAAAGATTTGCATACCATCCAATTTAGAAAAAGGAAGTATCGAAAAAAAGGCATAAAATGCAGCCATCTTAGTCATATACTCAAAACCTAAAATGTAAGAAACAAATATTAAAACAAATAATGAAGCGACTCCTGCAGCCCCAATCAATCCGTTATGCCAATCAGTCATCTCACTATAACTATAATATCCAAACCTCTTTGCAGCCCTATACTTCAAAGCCCTAGTTTCATAAGTCAGGAAAGTCATGCATTTAAAGTAACCCAATGTAAGAACCGTAAGCGCCAATGGCAATACAACCCCGATAGCCCTTTCTTTTCTGAAATGATCCTGTGGCCTTATCCAATAATGATAAAATGACCATACCTCGTGCTCCACATTAGAGTCCACTATGAAAGCAACTGCTTTTTTAGCCAGCACAGGAACTACCACTACAAAAAAAGAAAACACAAATGTTCCTATAATAGCCTCATAATTGCCTTTCAAAAAAAATGAGAAAGAAGAAACGACAAACATCATAATAACTGCAATCAGGACATGTGAAATTTCTCTCGAACCCATATATATTTAAGACATATATTTATTATAAACGTTTTCATCTCCTAAGTTATACCTCAACTCGATACAAATGAAATCTATTTCAAAAAAGCACAAAATATAAATACTACTTATTTTACCTCTAAGTCATGCTTAGAATAAAAAAGATAAGTGAAATACTCGGTAAACAAGTCTACACATCCGATGGAGACTATTTCGGTCAGATCGATGATGTAAATCTTTCAGAGAATAAAATAGATGGTTGGAAAATAAAAGTCAGCTCAGGCTTTCTCGCATCATTCGGAGGAGCCAGAGGAGTAATCATCCCTCATCAGTTTGTTAAAGCAATAGGTGATGTAATAGTCATAAACAAAGGCTCTCTTCCTGCAAAAGACGAACCTTCAATGGTCCAGATGCCTCAATCTGAAAACACCTTAGAAGAATTCTAATTATATATCCTTCAAGTTTTCAGATTGTATTAAATACTAAACCCTGCTAAAAAGTTTAAAAGGCCTTATCAGTCCAAAGATGTGAGAACTGCACCAACGATAATAGCCAATATAATCCCAAAAAAATAAAAAAAAGGAACCTCACTGCGAGTAAAACTGAATACCCACCCTAACAAAGCCGAAGAAAAAGCAACTATCGCTGTTCCTAATACGGCTCTAAATCTTTTCCAGCTCCAACCCATCACATCAATAACTTATCTTATCTTTTAATCGTTTCTAATCACCTATTGATATTGAAAAATCAAAAAAGATTAAAATTATTAACAAGGATTTATCTTCAAAAACATTTATATATAAACATATATTTCACAACACATGGTCAAGGCAACTGTCTATGGAGGTCAAACCTTTCTCTCAAATCCCATAGTTGTAGAAACAATACTTCCCTTTCTTCTCGTATTCACAATAGTTTTTGCGATTCTCCAAAAATCAGAAGTTCTAGGAAAAGGAAAAAAACAAGTTGATGCTATCGTCGGTCTAGTCATAGGCCTTTTAGTTATTTCATTCGGTCAGGCCGTAGGAATAATTCTCCAGATGACATATTTCCTTTCCATAAGTCTCGTAATAATCCTAGTATTCATGTTATTGATAGGCTCTTTTACAAAAGAGGGAAAATTCTTCGAAGAAATGCCGAAAGGAATCCGCTGGATACTTATAATAGCCTCGTTAATCTCTGTGATAGTTGCCGTGTTGTATATAACCGACGCCTGGGAATACCTATATTCCCTGTTTTTCAAAGGTAGCGAGTCAACCTTTGTAGTAAATCTCATATTTCTTGTAATTGTCGTCGGAGTAATCGCTGCAGTCCTCTACGGTTCAACGGATAAGAAAAATAAAGACTAACAAAAGATATTTTAACCCCTAAAAAACACTAACTATATGCAATACTTGCATATAAGAAATAAATTAAACGACTCAGCCTATTCTCTATTAAAAAATATACTCTTTAGAATAGATCCTGAAAAAGTCCATAATTCTTTCCTTGTGATAGGGAAAAACCTCGGAAAATATAAGATAACAAAAAACGCAACTTCTTCCCTTTTCAATTTTGCCCATCCTTCTCTTGAACAAAATATGCATGGGATTAAATTCCCCAATCCTGTCGGACTCTCAGCAGGTTTCGACAAAGACGCCGAGCTCACAGAAATAATTCCTGAAGTAGGCTTCGGTTTCATGGAAGTTGGATCGATAACTGCAAAATCTTATGAAGGAAACAAAGGTCCGAGGCTTAAAAGAATAATAGAAAAGCAAAGCATATGGGTAAATTATGGTTTGAAAAACAAAGGAGCGATAGAAATAAAATCAAGGTTAAATAAAAAACACTTCAAAATCCCTCTAGGAATAAGTGTAGCAAAAACAAACTGCAGAGAAACAGTAGACACAAAAGTAGCAATTGAAGACTATATCTTCACAATTAAAGAATTCAAAAGCATCGGAGACTACTTCACGATAAATATCTCCTGCCCAAATGCGTTCGGTGGACAACCTTTCTCCTCTCCAAGACTCTTCAAAACACTAATGGATGAAATAGAAAAACTAAAGATAAAAAAACCAATATTCATAAAACTCTCTCCTGATTTAGGAGAAAAAAACATATCCTCGATCCTAAATCTCTCCCTAAACTACACTATCGCAGGATTCATCTGTTCAAATTTGACAAAAAAAGAAAAAAATAAGTCAGGAGGACTATCAGGAAAATCTGTAGAAAAAAAATCAAATAATCTTCTCTCACAAGTATATAAATTTAAAATCAAAAATAAAAAACAGTATATTATAATAGGTTCTGGTGGAGTCTTCAGCGCCCAGGATGCATATAAAAAAATAAAGCTAGGAGCAAACCTTATTCAGTTAATAACTGGAATGATTTACAAAGGTCCCGCCCTCATAGGAGAAATTAATCAAGGTCTTGTCGAGTTGCTTAAAAAAGACAAATTAACAAATATAAGCCAGGCTGTCGGATTATCATTTAAAAATCATCTTGCCGAGTAGCAACATCGAAACATATTTAAATAAACATTCATAATTTTAAAAATGGTATTCGGAAGCATTGCAGATATTTTCTATCAGTGGGAATACCTCGGTGTATTCGATTTCATTCTACCCTTTCTCCTTATCTTCGCCCTTATATTCGGAATATTGGACTCAGTAAGGCCTTTCGGTAAAAACCAATCTATATACATTGTTGTAGCCCTTGTAATCTCTCTTATGTCTCTCAGATTCCAAAACTTCGTCACAGATTTCATGACTGAACTATTCCCAAGGCTGGGAATAGGAATCTCTATAATGCTCGCAATTATGATAATGGCAGGATTATTCATTGCCGATGATGTGCGAAGATATTGGTTCTATGGCCTTTCAGCCCTCGGCTCCCTAATCGCCATCGCTGCACTCTACCAAACATTTGATATTCTTGGATGGTATTCCTCAGGCTCAGGTTCACAAGAAATAGGTTTAATAATCCTCGGAGTGCTTCTCATAGGAGTCATAATTGCAGTCGGCGCCTCTGGCTCGGAAAGAAGAACCGAACATCCTCCAATAGTTCTCTCTCCTTGGAGAGGTTCTTCTGGTTCTGGTAAAGACAAATAAAAAACAAAATGGCAACAGATCTAACTCCTATAGCCTACTTCGCCCCAATTGTTGCGTTTCTTTTAGTCTTCATCGTCATGTATGCTGTTCTCGTAAAGATAAAAATAATTTCAGAAAACTACTGGGTAAATCTATTCATCTCCTTCCTTATTGCCACTCTTTTCATCTCAATAGCCGGAGCAAGACAATTCATTCAACTAGTAACTCCCTGGTTTGCAATACTAATAATAAGTATTTTCTTCCTTCTTGCACTCGTTGGATTCATAGGCAAACCAATAGACTTCTTGAATAAATGGATAGGAATAGTTTCCGTCGTCATTCTCGCTATAATCTTTCTCATCTCCGCATTCTTCATATTTTCCAATCTAATCATAGGTTATCTCCCAGGTCCTTCATTTGGATACAACGCAGATTCCACTGTTCTCCCTGCTTTCGCATTTCTCTATTCTCCAAGAGTCGGAGGCGCAATTCTGCTCATAATAACTTCAGCCATAGTCAGTTGGATTCTCTTTAAAACCAAGTAACTAAAAATCAGCTCAACGACAAAACATTTATCTCTAAAATTCTAAGGACTTCTTTTCTTCGCGCTTCTGCTCTTTGGTTTATGCTTGGTCGTGTGCGTCCCATGACTCTTGCGCCCA
>CAZEOE010000005.1:0-25637 GCA_964513665.1 Candidatus Woesearchaeota archaeon
TTCGAGACGAATTTATAAACAAGAAAGCAGGAGAAAGAATGCCCGCTGAGATCACACCAGAACTATACAGAATGTCAATGTGGCAGGTTGATAGGTGGTGCCATAGGAACCCTTGGATTGACCAAGACGATGTCGTTTCCGCTGTCCATGAGCGGCTAACAGTCGCATTAAGTAAGTATGATGAATCAAAGGGCGCGAAATTCACAACGTGGTTAGCCAAGGCGACATTGCACGGAATTATTGACGCTGCCAAACGAGCGTCTAGAGCAAAAAGGCAGGCTATTAAATTTTCAGAAATAGAAACCGATGAAATGCCTATAGATATTGCAATTAATCTTAAAGTCGAACCAAAGGCAGAATGGAAAACAATCATTAGTGATATTTTATGTAAAAAACTTGGGTATTTAATAAAAAGTCAAAAAGAAGCCCTGTACGATATATATTTTTTAGGTAAAAACACTGAAGATTATGAATCAAGAAGTAAATATGTCATGGCTAGCCACAGAGCAAAACGTGCAATCAGTATTTTGTCTGACGATTTATTTGAAGAAACAAACAGCATCCGCAAACACCAAGACGAAAAGCTGACCGTCAGGAGAAGGGCATCATGCAAAATAAAGTGGTGTGTTTATTGCGGCAAAATATTCGGTGATGTGGATAAACGTGGGAATGTAATTGATAAATTTTATAGGCGCAAAACGTGCTCCATGTTGTGCAGAAATAGAATGAATAACGATATGAGGCGTAAAAAATAAAGGCTTATATTTTCAGAGGCTACAGGCTATATTATACTTGAAGGAGCGCGTCATGAATGATGACGACAAGGCCCGCACCGAGCGCACCATGAAATACATGCAGATGCTCAAGGATCGTCATGGTAACGCCGCAGACGAGCATGTGCAAAATCTGCACAGGCTGGTTGAGGAGAGGGAACGCAATTGCGAAAAATCCTGATGTTCATCGCCGGCATTATTACCCTGTTGCCGTTCACGCGCAGGCTGTCCCTGTTGGTCGATAAACTCATCGTTGCGGCTGAGAGGCGTTGATTATGGGCGGAATGCCTTGGTTTCGCATGTATGCCGAAATGATTGAAGACCCGAAAGTCGGAACGCTCGATGATGCCTGCTTTAGAACGTGGGTTGAGCTTCTGTGTGTCGCGTGCGAGAACGGCGGCAACGGAGACACCGGCATGAGCGTGGAGCAGTTGGCGTGGAAACTGAGACGAAACGTTACTGAAACGTTACATGAGCTGTTTCATCGTTCGCTGATTTCCGAAAAAAACGGTGAAAATGGGGCGAAAACCATCTTCATAAACAAGTGGGAAAAGCGCCAATTTGGAAGCGACTCAAGCACGGATAGGGTACGTAAGTATCGGTTAAAACAGCAAAAGCCAAATTGTAACGTTACAGAAACGTTACCGAAACGTTTCTGTAACGCTATAGATACAGATAGAGATACAGATAAACATATAGAATCTACTAGCGTAGATTCTTGTGCGGAGCTTTCTCCGAAAGCACCCGCCCTGCCTCCCGTAATATCCATCCCGCTATCCAAAAAAGGCCAAGAGTTCCACGTCACGCAGGCACTGTTGGATCAGTACGCCGATTCATACCCTGGCGTGGATGTCATGCTGGCGCTCAAGGACATCCGGCAATGGAATCTGGACAACCCAGGCAAGCGGAAAACAAAGACAGGGGTTAAGGGGCACATAACCCGATGGCTCAGTAGGGCACAGAACAAGGGCGAGTACCGCAGAAAAGAACCCGCAACTTGCAGGACGCCGGATTGGCTATGAAAACATTTGCCGATTTTGGAATCGTTGTCGGTTCGAATGATGGACACACTCGAACCGTTTGCCCGCAATGTTCACCGAACCGCCGCAAGTCTGGTGAGCGGTGCTTGAGCGTCGATGTCGATGAGGGTGTTTTTCTATGCCACCATTGCGGGTGGTCTGGCAGCCTTAAGGAAGGCAAGGGCAATGAGGAAATCGTCAGGCACTTCAAGCGCCCGGAATTCAAGTGGACCGAGTTGCCGCAGGATATCGTGGATTGGTTTGTTAAGCGCGGTATATCGGAGCGGACCCTACGGCGTGCTCAGATTGGCTATGGCCCGTCATTCGGAAAAAAATACGGGATTCAATTCCCGTACTACAAGGGCGGCGCGGTGGTGAACATCAAGCACCGGACGCTTGATAAGGAGTTCCGCCAGGAAAGCGGGGCCGAGAAATGCCTGTACCTGTTTGATGAAATCGCCAAGGGCGGCGATACGTTGATAATTACTGAGGGTGAAATCGACGCATTATCGACAATCGAGGCCGGATTCGACCGTGTTACGTCGATACCGGACGGAGCTCCATCGGCCGGCAGTAAGACCTATGCGACAAAGTTTGATTTTCTTGAATCGGCCGCCGACATCCTGGCCGGATACAAGCGGGTGATTTTGCTGTGCGACAACGACGCACCTGGAAAGACAGCAGAATCGGAGCTTGCCCGCAGGATCGGTGTGGAGAAGTGCTATCGGGTCGAGTACCCGGCAGGCTGCAAGGACGCGAACGACGTTTTGCAAAATCACGGGGTGGGGGAGTTGCAGCGGGTTATCAATACCGCGCAGCCGTACCCCGTTGACGGGATATTTTCGGTTGGCTCATTGAAGACTGAGGTTTGCCAACTGTATGAACGCGGGGAAAACAGGGGGCTATCTACCGGCTGGCTTGGAGTAGATAAGCTATACACCGTTCGACGTGGCGAGTTAACGATTATTACGGGGATTCCTGGTCACGGCAAATCGACATGGCTGGATGCGTTACTGGTGAACCTGATTGAATTGCACGCGCTGAGGTTTGCTATTTTTAGCCCTGAGAACTGGCCCCCCGAGAGGCACGCGCAGAGTTTTGTCGAGAAGATTAACCGTATGCCGTTCAGGAGAGACGGTCGAACTGTACGGCGTATGACGCGGGACGAGGCAGAGAGGGCTTTGGATGATCTCGCAGAATATATTTATTTCATTATGCCCGAAGAACGTCTTTGCACCGTTGATGAAATTCTATCGAAGGCGCGGGTTCTGATTGCACGGCACGGAATAAACGGGCTGGTAATAGACCCGTGGAACGAAGTTGAGCACGCCATCGAAAAAGGAGAGAGGGAGGACCAATATATCAGCCGCAGCTTATCGAAGATACGCCGATTTGCAAGGCTAAACGGTGTGCATGTTTGGGTGGTGGCGCACCCTAAAAATTTGTCTAAGGACAAAGACGGGAACTATAAACCGCCGACCATGTACGAGATCAGCGGCGGGGCGCATTGGCGCAATAAAGCAGATAATGGAGTATGCGTTTTTAGAAACGATTTCGCAAATGACATTACGACGATAATTATTCAAAAGGTTCGATTCAGGGAGGTTGGTCAAGTCGGTGAAACATACCTGAAGTTTTGCCGCGATGTTGGGAGATATTCGGAATGAAATACCTACTCCTAACCATAGCAACCCTAATCGCCGTAGCCGTGTACGCAGTAGCGCGGTTTATATTGGCCGATAATCGGCAGGGGTTGCCGGACTCTGAGGACGTGGAGGTGTGAGACATGGCAGGATTGAACAAGGTGATGTTGATTGGCAATGTCGGCAAAGACCCGGAGGTGCGTCACACAGCCGGCGGGACCACGGTGTGCAATTTCAGTCTGGCCACCACGGAGAAGCGCAAAAAGGGTGATAAGTGGGAAGACGCCACGGAATGGCACAGGGTAACGGCATTTGGCAAGCTAGCCACAATCTGCGGCGAGTATCTGAGCAAGGGGAAACAGGTCTATATCGATGGCCGTATTCAGTATGGCAGCTACGAGAAGGACGGGCACACGGTCTATACCACGGACATCATCGTCAACCAGATGGTGATGCTTGGGGGCGGAAGCCGGCAGGAGCAGATGGCGCAGCAAAAGGATAGTGCGCCTCAGTTTGATATGGAAGACGACATTCCATTTTGATTGGAGACAAAGTGAAAATTTATCTCGCATGTCCGTATTCCGCACCAGACTATTTGACCAGGACAACGCGGTTCGAGTGCGCCAACCGGTTAGCTGGCGAACTCATAGGGCAAGGCCATATTGTATTCAGCCCTATCAGCCATTCCAACCCAATCGCAAACCACATGAACAACCACCTATCGCACGAATGCTGGTTGGCACAGGACAAGGAGTTCATTGATTGGTGCGACGAGGTTTACGTTCTGGCTATTCCAGGCTGGGAGGAAAGCCGTGGGGTCCAGTGGGAAATTAACTATGCCAAGAAGCTCGGCAAGCACGTTGTCATCATGGAGGACGTATGCCTTTAATCGGCGGGAGCAAGACGGACCACGGACCTATTAGTAGATTTATAACGAAGGATTCAGGAAACAGACAAGCGTTTGAGTCTGGAGCTGTCCGTGACGTTCGAGAAGGCAAAGGGCGATACGATTTAATCAGCCCATTGGCAATGCGTAGGCTTGCACAGGTTTATGAGCGAGGCGCAAAGAAATACGCGGACAGGAATTGGGAAAAGGGTATGCCGATTGGCAGGTGCCTTGATTCAGCAATTCGGCACGCATTCCAGTACCTGGAGGGGATGCGAGACGAGGATCATCTTGCACAGGCAGCATGGAACCTCTTTTCTGCCATGCACTACGAGGAAATGATTGATAGGGGCCTGATGCCAGTTGAGTTGGAGGATACGCAGGACTACACAGGCGGTCGTTTGGAATAATGGGTAAGCGCAAGCCAACCACACCAAAAAGCGTCGTCAGGAGCGCCCTACGTCGCCTCTGGCTGCGTTCGCGGGAGAGGGCTATGGCCCTGCGTAGGTCTGGCTATCGTTGCGAGAGGTGCGGCGTAAAACAGTCAAAGGCCAAGGGGAATGTTGTTGTTATTGATGTCCACCACAAACGGCCTATCGGGCGGTGGATGGATATTATTATCACGCTGATAGTTAAGTTTATTTTGACCAACCCGGACAATCTTGAGTGTATTTGCCACAAATGCCACGAGGACGAGCATAATGGCAGGGTGGAGGCGTGATATGCCATGCAAGCATTGCGGAGGCGAAATAACACAGCAGCCGATGGATGACGGGTCCACCGGCTGCGTGTGCATTGAGTGCGAGGCGTGCTACGCTATTGACGGTCCAGGTGCTTTCGAATCAGATCAGTCAGAACCTCCTTCATCGGCTTCCCATGTAGCGCGGCCTCCGCTTTCAGCCGCAGCCACAGGTCGCGTGGCATATCTCGTACCATGATGGTCATGGTTTTCATATTCCCTCCATCCGGCAGGGGCTCGCTCCCCCGCCGGGGGTGATGGTTAGTCATTTTGGCCTCAGAGTGGCGAACGTGAAGCCGGTTTCTGTGGTGAATGTGTTGATTGCGCCATCCCTTATCATGGACTGTAGTGTTTCGAGGTCAACAAAGCCGCGCCCGTATCTCCCATCAATGACCCGGATGTCCTCGTTTCTGAGAACTTCCATAATGTGCTCCTTATCGTCCACGGTCTCCCCCATCCCCGGTTTACCTGTTCACCGGGAGGCTGTGCGGTTTATTCCACATCCTCGCGCCGAATGATGTCGAGTTCATCCGCGCTGCATTCCCCGTCGTATCCGTCGAGGAAGTCGTCAGCAATTTCCGTGTCGGTCATCGGCCCATCAGAGAGCAGCAGGTAATAGACCATGCCGCCGTCGTCCACCATCACATCGTAATTTTCCATCGTCCCGTGGCTGAGTCGTTCCATTTCATCCCCCTTGTGGTTAGTGGTTGCCCATCGTTGAACCCAAGATAGCACCGCAAATCAAGCATGTCAAGCGGAAAAAGCATGAAAAGCAAGAAAAAAATAAACCACAACATATTGTGTTTTCTCTTGACAAACACCACTATATTTAGTATAAGGGCCTTGTGAACCTTGAGCCTTTTGAGCAGTATCCCGATTTCTACGAGGACGAGGAGCACCCGCCGGACCCCGATGGGCTCACTATTCGCCAAGCCAAATCAATGATTGATTCTGAGTATTCAGGGGATTTGCTGGATCTACTGGATGATGTCGAGGAGGATTTGGACGATTTGTTAGAGGGGTTCAATGCCTAAGACGACATCAAGGCAATTCAAAATTTTTCGTGACGAATTGATTGCTTGGCTTGGCAGGCTTGGTGTCAAGGGATGGAATATAGACATCACACAAAAGCCGCTGGAACACGACCTGTCGCTTTGCACAACCAACATGCCGGATAGGTTGGCCAATATCGCGCTTGCCGATGAATTGCCTGAAGACCTATCTGATTACGAAATCAAAACCGTAGCCTTCCACGAAGCGAATGAGCTTTTATTTGCGAGACTAAACGATTTGGCCAACGAGCGGTTTGTGTCTGAGCGCGATATTGACACGGCACGACACGAAATAATCGCAACAATCCAAAACGTATTTTTCAAGCCGATGACATGAGTTGGTTATTCGCAATCCTGGCCATAGCTGGCTGGGTTCTGGTTTTGGTTCTGAGCGCAAAAAACAGGAGTCTTCAGGCTGATAATACAAGACTGCGGAAAGCCTGTGAAGCGATTAAAAAACTCTCCACAGTTTAGGGCCACGATGCTTGGTACAGAACTCCCCTGGGAAGATGAGCGGTTCAGAAATGCCGAAAAGATTGCCTACGGCATTTACCTGGATACGTTCACCAAATTCAAGCGGGGACGAATCACCGAACTCGAAGCCGACCACAGACGAACCGTTATCACGGGGCTTCTTGCAGAGCTTGAGAAAATTAGAATCCAGAATGATCCCCATAAACCACATTGACGCAACCCCTGAGATTTACGCCCGCATTGCGCGGGTTGAGGCTAATCGTATTGGCGAGGACATCAAAATCGAGGCACACGACGACATCCGGTATCTGGGCGAGTGCTGCGGGGAAATCTGCCGTGGATGTTTTGGAGACGAACATGGCAAAGGTAAAGACGATTAAAGTGAAGACCGCCCAGGAAGCCATCGCGTATGCTTTGGCAGCTAACGTCACCGAGGCAACCATCACCTCCACCTGCTGCATCACCATCATGCAGGGTGGTGTCCCTATTCGGATTTGTTGGTGCTGATAAGCCCGTGTAGCTCAACTGGCAGAGCCCCCGACTTGTAATCGGGAGATCCTGGTTCAAATCCAGGCAGGGGCTCCAATAACTCCAAGGCGGCCTAAATGATGCCCAAAACCATCAAAGTTAAAGACGCCCAGGCCGCCATCAGCCAGATTATCAAGGCAGGCGAAACCAGGGCATGGATCAATACCGAGCGGTGCCTGACCATCATGCCAGGTGGGGTGGCTGTTTGCATTCATTGGGGCGGTAATGGATAGTGCAGGACAAGGCATAGTGCGGATACTGACAGCGAAAGACGCCAAGGCTATAAAGTATCCTGTTGTTTACGGGATATTCAATGGCGATACAGGCGAAATGGTTTATGTCGGACAAACCGTCAATATATCAAAACGGCTTGAGGCGTACAAATTCGCTCCGCATAGTGAGGTTTTGAGGTCTTGGCTTGCGTCGCACAGATGGCACATGGAGATCTTAGAGCACAATCCGCCAGATTTAACAGCAGCGGAAGTCGCATGGATTAAAAAACACAAGGCAACTCTATTGAATCTATTTTATGGAGATTCATCTGTCTGGCTTTCGAGGGAACGCAAGCCGTGGATGGGTGGGCGCGGCATTAAGTGCCCGAGCGATATAATGCTTGCATTCCTAAGGAACAGAAAGAGCAAACATTATAAAGAGTTGTTCTGTTTTTTGGCCGGTGCCAGGAAATCCATGAGCGACAAAGATAGAATCGCATACGAAATAGGTATCGCGTCAGACTTCATTTCGTGGGGAGTTGGACCGAGCATAGAAAGATGGCTGTCGCAGACATCTGACCGCATGGAAGAAGCGCTAAGGGCGTAGCTGTGGCGAAGACTGGGAGACCAAGTGCATTAGATAAAATTGACAAGGATAAACTAAAAGAGCTTTATCTTGACGGCAAAACAGACGCAGAAATTGCGGAAGTGTTTGGTATAACAAGGAAAACAGTCTGCAACTGGCGGAAGAAAAACCCCGAGTTTGTTCTCGCCTTAAATGACGAGTGGAAAAAAGTCGCTGACCACCGCGTTGAACGATCACTGTATGAGCGGGCATGTGGGTACACCCACCCCGAAACAAAGGCGCAATGGGTTCAGGATAAAGAGGGTGGAAGGTGGGAATACGCAGAAATGCTAAAGCATTACCCTCCAGACCCGACATCAATGATTTTTTGGCTGAAGAACAGGCAGCCGGCGTTGTGGCGCGACAAGCAGGAGCATGAGCACACGGGGCGGGACGGCGGGCCGATTGAGCAGAAGTGGACCGGATTCCCTGGTCAGCCGATGACGATGGCGGAATGGGAACGGCAGGCAAAAGAGGCGGACGCTTCGCCAACTTTTAATCAAAAAGACCGGCCTGGCACTCGGAAAGTTGGCGAAAAAGATTGATGGCATTCTGGACCCCTCAGCCAGGCCCCCAGCTTCGAGGATTCACATGCCCTGCCAATTTCATAATGTTCGGCGGCAACCGGGGCGGCGGGAAATCGGATTGCCTGATTGGCCGGCACATCAAAGGCGCGGAGCTTTTCGGGGATAAGTGGGCCGGGATGATATTCCGGCGGAAGTACAAGGATTTTGCCGAGATTAGGCGTAGGTGGAAGCAACTGCGGGCAGAGGGGTTGCCAATCGAAATCATTGGCGGGGAGCAGCAGCCCAACACGGTGCGATTCAAGTACGGGGCCGAGGTGCAAATGTTCGCGGTAGGGAGCCTGGATATACTCGATGATTTTATCGGGCACCAGATACCCGAGGTGAGCATTGACGAAGCGACTCAGTTTCCGTTTTTCGGCAAGATGATTGACAAGATTCGTGGTTTCAACCGGTCGCCGTCTGGTGTGCCGAAGGGTATTTTCTGCACGGGCAACCCTGGCGGGGCGGGGCACTCCCAAGTCAAGGAGTTTTTTAAACTTGGTACAGCCTGGGAGCAGCGCGGGTATGCTCCCGGCGCGGTGATGCGGGAGGTTATCGAGCTACCGGACAAAAGCACGGTTGAGGAAACGAGGATATTCATCCGGTCGCGGTTGGAAGAAAACAAGTACCTGATGCGTAACGACCCGAATTACGTTGCCCAACTCATGGCGATCCGCGACCCTCAGTTACGCAGGGCATGGCTGGATGGCGATTGGGATGTTTTTATCGGGCAGGCGTTCGTACTAATCCCAGGCAAGCACATTATCCCGCAGGCAGATCCGCCGCGTGACGCTCCGATTTACATGACGTTCGATTGGGGGTTCGGCAAGCCATTCTCTGTTGGCTGGTGGTACGCGCTACCTAACGGGCGAGTGGTCCGTTTCAACGAGTGGTACGGGTACAGCGGCGTACCTGATGAGGGGTTGAGGCTGGCGGATTCTGCTGTTGCGGATGGGATTCTGGAGCGTGAACGCTCGATGGGCTTACCGCACAACCGGGTTATGCGAATCAGCGGGCCGGATTGTTTTGCCAAGCGACCGGACCCGAGGGGCGGCGGTCAGGGGCCGAGCACAGCGGAAGTCTTCGCAGAGCGCGGCCTGATGTTGCAGCCTGGGGACGTGAGCCGGGTTCTGAAGATCCGCCAGTTTCGTGAGCGGCTGGAATTGGCCGATGATGGTTTCCCGATGCTTCAGGTTATGACCAACTGCACGCAGTTTATCCGCACGGTCCAAGAGCTTTGCTACGACGAGGACAACCCGGAAGACATCGACACGGATATGGAAGACCATGTTTACGATGAGGCGTGCCATATCTGCATGCACCGGTCAGCCCACGACCCGACCGATTTGAGCGCGGTCTTCGTATGATAGAACGCCCCGTCAAGGCCCACGCCAACCTGCAGCGGAAGACATCGACGCTGTTTTTTCGGGACGGCAGCTTTGCCGAATACTACATGATAGGGGCGGTGTGCTGGCCCATGACGTATGAGGACGCGCCTGGGATCATCGACAACCAAGGCTTCCTGGTCATGGCCGGCAAGGCGGTTGGGGACGGTGGGGACGGTGTTGTTACCCTGTTCGAGCAGCACCCGTTTGTCGTGGTGGATAACGTCCTGAAGGGAGACGGCACAATCGAGTTCCCCGGTATCGCCTCGACGCTCAACCGGATATGGGCGCAGTATTACGCGGACAGGTACTATTTCCACCAGGACTATGAGCACAGCAGGACGTACCGCCTGGAGGTGCTGCGGTCGGAGATGACGAAGCCCAAGCCGAAGTTTATCGAAATCCCGTGGGCATCGGACGACGAGGCGCGGCATACCATTTGGCGGTATGTGAAATTGAAGCGGATTCGGATTGACAAAGATTCGGAGATGGCGCGGCAGCTATCGGTTGTGAAGGCTGGGGCGAAGGACACGACGCCTGCGGTGCATGCGCTTCAGTGCCTATTGATGGGACTGGAACGGTTCCCGTGGCGGAAGCCGAAGGAGGCATGATGGAAAAGCATTTGCGCGACGTGGCTCAGGATCATGAGCGGCGGCTTAAGGTTCTGGAGAAAGAGGTTGAGGCCCTGGTTCAGAACGCCAAGGCAGTCAAGAAACCCAAGATGGAAGACGACCCGCAGGCATTTCACCAGTAAGGGGCGGCAATGGAAAACCTGACCGGGTTAGCCAAGTACCTTTTGGAGCTTTACAGCGAGTTCCAGAAGAACCGTGCCGGGAAAGAGCAGAAATGGCGCAAGAATCTTGACGCCTATCGCTCTATCTCTGACGGGTATTGGAAGAAGGGCGAGGGGGAGGATTGGAGGAGTGACACCTTCGTTCCCATGACCAAGATGAAAGTCTTGGCTGGGTACTCGATGGTGATTGACATGATCCTCCAAGGCGGGGAAATCCCGTTCACCTTGATTCCGTCGCCCTATGACATGACGGTCATGGAGGAATTGCCCGAGGAGCAGAGGAACCAGATTCAGGATTCGATTGAGGACGCCACCCGAAACATCAAACAGCAGTTTCAGGATTGCCGCGCTGACCGGGCGATGATGAAGCATATCCTGTCCGGGGCGATTTTTGGTGAGACGATTGCGAAGATTGGGGTCCACGAGGTCAAGCGGCGCGGGTGGCAAGAGGTGCAGATGGCCCCTGCCGGTATCGAGCAGGCCCCCCATGTGCGCTATGAACGGTTTGAGGATGCGAAGGTAGCGCCCAACTGGTCGTATGTGTCGGTGTGGGACTTTTGGTACGATGTGGAATCAGAGGATTTGCAGACGGGAACGGGCTGCATCCAGCGGGAACTTACATCGGCCTATGAGTTGCGGAAGCTGAAGGGGCAGGAGTTCTACATTGACGAGGCGATAGAGCGAGCGATTCTGGCGGCAAAGGCTCCTGGTGGTTCGGAGCATGGAGGAGGGACAGACCAGGGGGATTTGAAGCCGGCGGATAGGGAGATTACCCACCGGAGAAAGCCTGTTCGTAAACTTGAGTTCTGGGTACGGGTGCCGAAGTCGGTTGCCGATGAGTTCGAGGGCGGGATTGCCGGCAAGACGGATTACGGCATTGACATCGAGGCAGACGGCAACGAAGTCGAAATACACGCCATGATGGCGGATGAGGAAGTGATCCGCTACACCCGGAATCATCCTGAGAACCGCCCCTATTACCGCACGAAGTGGGAGGAGATTCTTGACCACGATGAGGGGTACGGGGTGGCGGACAATGTTGCCCCACTTCAGAAGCCCCTCAATGGGATGGTTCGGGCCTTCGAGGACAACAAAAAGCTTTCGGCTAACGTCCTGATGGCGGTCAAGGAGGAGATGCTTGCGGAGAAGGATGGGGCCTTGACCCCCGGCAAGAGAATCAAGGTCTCCGAGGAAGTGGACGATGTTCGTAAGGCTTTGCAGCAGGTCATTATTCAGGACGTTGGGCAAACCCTGATTGACGGTATCGCGTTGTTCGAGCGGTACATGGACGAGTCGAGCCACATCCCGAAGATCATCCAGGGCATGAGTGCCGAGAAGCGGAAGCCTGACACCCTTGGGGAGATGCAGATTCTCTACAAGTCGGCCGGGACGTATCTTGCTGGAGTCATTCGGAATTACGATGAAGGGTTGATTGAGCCGATTGTCAATGAGTTCCACGATTTCAACATGGAAGACCCATCGGTAGAGCGGGGCAAGGGCAACTTCATTGCGCGGGCGATTGGGTTCACCTCGTTCCAAGACAAGATAGTCCGTGGGCAAAGCCTGATGCAGTTGTTGGCGTTGATTCTACAGGATGAAGAATTGAGGGCACAGAACAAGCTCCGCGAGTTCATGCGCGAGATTTACCGTTCACGCGATATTGACCCTGACCAGTTCTTGCTGACCGAGGAGGAATTGCTGGCCAAGCAGCAGCAGCAGATGGAAATGCAGGCGATGGCAGAGGCGAAGGCCATGCAGCAGATGGTAGCGGCCAACCAGATGCAGATGCAGCAGGCCGAGCAGCAGGCGGCACTTCAGGAGCAGCAGGCGCAGGCGCAGCACCAGAGGGACATGGAGAAGGCGGCCGTTGAGGGCGATATGCGGAGCCAGGAAGAGGATGCGCGCTTGGCCGGGGAGTTGGTGAAGCAGGGTATCGACATCGCTGCACAGAGGGCCAATGAGCGTCGAGCGGCTGTTTGAGGACAGCGCGGATTTGTTGTTGGCGGCGGGGGCTATGTCGGTTGGGGCCTCGCGGGCGTTGTTGAGGGCGGTAGAAAGTCGGCGGGACATGATTCGCAAAGTAAATGAGACGAACCCAAAAATATCCGACGACATCAAAGAGGACTTCCGGTTTAAGGCCGGGGCGGTGTGGGCTCTCAACTGGCTGTTGGATTTACCGGGTGAGTGTCAAAAGCAACTGAAACGATTACCAGAAGGAGAATGAGCCATGAAAGGCATGTTCCGCAACCTGACTATCGCGCTGGTGACGGTGGCGGTGGTCGCTACTGTCGCCTTCGCCGGGGCGCTGGTTCACAGAGACAACATGGATGTGTTCGGGGATTGGCGGTTTTTCAACGGGGTTGACCTGTCTCTTAGCAAGGGTGAGTTGAAGGTTCCTGTTCCCTACGCTATCCCGCTGGGGGCATTCTCTACCAACGGCACCCCGATTGCGGCCGATGGCACCACGGCCCCCGGTATCGCGCTGCATGACAGCGTTCCGGCGATTGTGTGGGCCACGACCGAGGTAACGCCTATCGAGGCGACGTTTAGACTGCCTGCCGGAATGGAGGGCGACAACCTCCGATTCAAGGTGCTTGTGAGCACGTCCGATGCCACGACCCCCAATGAGGTGGATTGGAGCCTCTACATCAACAAGGACGGTGTAGCCTTCGGGTCCGAGTTGGCTCAGACGGCGGTTGCTTGCACGGACATTTCTACCACCCTGGCGCAGGAGTACACGCTGACCCCGAACAGTACGGCGGCGGCTGCTTTGGTTTCTGGCGCGTGGGTGACGCTGAAGCTGTGGAACACCTCGACGGGTGGTGGCAACCTGGAGCTTAAAGGCGTTGACTACTACTTCGACAATTAACACCAGGTTTAAGGAGAATCCGAATGTCTGAAGACGTGACAGTCTCCGAGCTTGTGAATGACACCGAGGCAAACGCTTCCTTCGATGAGGAAGACGGGGATGTCCATATCCCCAACGAGGAATTGGGCGAAGTCGTTGACGACAAACCGGAGGAAAAGCCTGCGGCTAAACCTGCTGGCGATCCTCCGGTTGACGACAAGCCCGATGACAAGCCGGCAGAGAAGGACGATGCGAAGGCCGATGACCCCCCTGCCGAGCCGACCATTGACGACCGGCTCAAAGAACGGCTCAAGGAATACGAAGACCCTGAGGATAAGCCCGAGGATAAGCCTGAAGACAAGCCGGAGGACAAGCCTGCCGACAAGCCTCCTGAGTCTGCCAAGGCCCAAGCCGATGCGCGGGTTGTGGGGTCGTTCATGGAGGCGTTGGACATTGCGGAGCTTCCCGACATCAACCTTGAGTTGAAGGGCGAGGACGGCCCCCAGCGGGTTAGCCTTCGTGAGTTGATGGCGGAAGACCCGGAGCGGTTCGCGGTGTCCAAGATCGTCGGCGGGATGGTGGCCAACAAGCTCCTTCGTCACTACATCGACAAGGGGGTTGTGGCGACCAAGGAGACGGTTGAAGGTCTTAACAAGACCATCTCCCAGCAGGAAGCGCAGATTAAGGACTTGACGTTTTGGATGGAGGTGGCGGCGGTCCATTCCGATGCGTACAAGCTCCGCAACAGCAAGGAGGTTGTGGATTGGTTGGGGACGCAGCAACCGAGCGTGCAGAAGATGGCGCGAGGGCTGAAGACCCCCCAGGACGCAATCATGTTGCTGGATTTGTACAAAACTTCAGTAGCCGAGGCGGCCACAAGTAAGCATGACGCTGAAGCGGCCAAGCGCCATGAGCGGAAAGTGGCTTTGCACAAGGGGACGATTCAGAGCAAGCCGAAGGCGACCCCAGGAGTTGCGTCGGGTAGCCCGATGAGCGAGGCAGAGGAGGCGTTCAGTGAAGAAGCAGACCGCGACTGAGGAGTTTATCAGGGAGCGGGCGAATGCCGGTCAGCATCGGTGCGCGTTCTGCAAGAAGATGTTTTTTGTTGGCCGGCTTGGCCCTGGCTCTGACATCGAAGTCAAGTGCCCGAGATGCGGAAGGAAGGTAAAATTCTCGGCAATTTAGGCCGTTAACATAACACAACTGGCGTTCAGAAGTCCGCGAGACTCCTTTTAACCAACTAATCAAGGAGATCGTGGACAATGAGCACCAACATCAACACCTATGGCGACATCTCTCCGCGCACCGCTGGCAAGGCGGTGGCCCGGCTCCTGAAGCGCGGTCAGCATTTGCTCGTTACCGAACGGTTCGGGCAGATGGACCCCCAGGAGAAAAACGCAACCAAAACCCGCAAGTATCGGCGTTACCACTCCCTCCCCCGCGCCGTGGCCCCCCTGGCCGAGGGCGTGACCCCCAAAGGCCAGAAGCTCCGCTACACGGATTACACGGCTACCCTGGAGCAGTTTGGCGACCTCGTTGAACTGTCTGACGTGGTTGAGGATACCCACGAAGACCCCGTTCTTCAGGAGGCTATGGATCTGTGCGGTGAGCAGGCGGCCGAGACCATCGAGGCCATCCGCATTACCCACCTGAAGGCCGGCACGACCGTATTCTATGCGAACGGTGTCACGGCGCGGACCAGTGTTACCTCTCCTCCGCTGCGGGCCGACTTCCGCAAGATGTACCGGTTCCTGATGAACAACAAGGCGCGCATGGTTTCCAAGATCGTGCCGCCTTCCATCAAGATCAGCACCAAGGGTATCGAGCCGGGTTTCTTCTGCCTGGGGCATACCGACCTCAAGGCTGACCTGCGCGACATGCCCGGATTCACCCCTGTGGTGGAGTACGGCAACCCCGGCAACGCCCTCCCCGGCGAGGTGGGCAGCATCGAGGAATTCCGGTTTATCCTGTCCCCGATGTTTGAGCCCTGGCTGTCCGGTGGAGCGTCTTCGGCCATGTACCTTGCGGGCGGCGTGGCCCCTTCGGCTGCGGCTTCCTGCGACGTTTACCCCATGCTGGTGGTGGCGGCTGACGCTTACGCCATTGTCCCGCTTCAGGGCTTCAAAAACGTGGACATCGGCGTGCAGAACCCCGGCAAGAAGACCAAGAGCGACCCCCTTGGCCAGCGCGGTTTTGCTTCGTGGAAGACCTGGCAGACCTGCTGCATCCTGAATCAGCTTTGGTTGCTGCGGTACGAAGTTGCTGCCACGGCCACCCCGGCTTGATAGGTCTTTCAACGGGCAAACCAACTCAACTCAATAAGGAGAACACACGATGAAACGGATTGTGAGCGGTACTTTCAACGGGACGGGGGCCGATTTGTACCTTTGCCTTGGCTTCATTCCCGATTGGTTCGAGGCGTGGACTGCGGAGACTACCGACGAGGAGCGGATTCGGTGGAGCATCAATTCCCGGTCCCTGGAAATGATTTCCGGGTACAGCATCGACGATGACGGCGCTGCGGCCCCGGACGCTTTTGGGACGTCCATCGCCATCTATCGCGGTGGAGATTACATCTCCTCTGCTTCCACCACCTACCTTGTGCGCGACCCCAACCCGGACAAGCGGGCTTCCGGTACGGGTGATGTCATTGACACCTGGACCCTTGGTAATTCCGCCAACCGGACGGGCAATTGGAACGCCGAGTGCAACACCAGCTATGTCGGTGAGGGTTCCCGTATCAACATCGACGGCAAGTGGTACACCGTTCTTGCTCTGACCAGCAATGGGGAGCAGGCCAACGAGGTTACGCTGTCCGAGGCGGCTCCGAGTGGTGAAATTCAGGCGCTGACCGGCATGTACGATTTCCTTGGTGCCTCTGCCGGCATCATCACCCCGGCGGGTATTTTCATGGATTCCACCTGCACCGTGAACAGCAACGGCGAACTCTGCTTCTTCGAGGCCGGCTGCTACCATTAAGACCAAACATAGAGCTTCCCGAAAGCCTAACACACAGGGAGCTTTAGATGAGCGATAGCCAAGAGGTTAATGAAACCCAGCCGAGCAACATTATCTTTGCTTCAAACGATGAGCCGTTTAAGACGCGGGCCGCAGCCAAGGCGGCCATGTCCAAGCAGGGCTTCCATGACGAGGAGTGGGAGGTTATCGAGCTAACGGCCGCACCCTCCAAGGAAGACCCTTGGGGGATGAAGTCGGACGGCTTTGCGATCCGCAAGCGCAAGACGCGGAAACTTGGCGAGGTTGACGCGGAATACTATTGGGTGCGCTTCTCTGCCAAGAGCAACCCCAACGACACGGACGATGTAATATTGAGCGTCAACGGGGAGACCTTGCTGATTCGGCGCGAGAAGGACGTGATTATCCCCAAGCGGTTTAAGGAGTGCGCGGACCATGCCAAGTATCCGCAGTATCGGCAGCTTCCGGGTATGCCGCGCAAGGTTGTGGCGTGGGTGCAGTTCTACCCGTACCAGATGCTCAATCCCGCAACCGAATCCGAGTTCGAGGAAATGAAGCGCCTGGGGAACAAGACCACGGCGGAAGCCATCAAGAAGTATGGGTTTCATTACGACCCTGACACGATTGAGGAGACCGCATAATGCCGTCCGCCCTCACCACACAGGAGTTGTTCAATCGCGTCAAGAAGGTGATCCGCACCCCTGCGGATAAAGACATCGACTTTGCGATTGAACAGGCCATCATCGACACCGACCGGGAGCTTTGGGACGTTGACGACCTGTTTCCTCTGGCGTGGGGGCTTCATCCTTACGATGGGTTGAGGACGGTTCCCTACGCCGAGATTAGCGGCATTACCCAGGCAAGCCCCGGCGTGGTGACGGCTGAGACGGTGGACTCCGAAACTAGCGGGCACGGGTTCCACAACCATGCGACGATTCGGGATGTGGTGTACCTGAATGGCATCGACGGCATGGAGGAGTTGAACGATAGGCTGTTCTGCCTGGAGTACATCGACGCGGATACCTTTTCGCTGAAGACGCTGGACGGGCTGACGGCGGTTGATACTACGAACTACACCGAATACTCCGCAGGGGGTGCGGTGTACCATGCTGGGTTTGTGCTGAATACGACCACTATCCTAACCGGTATCACGGCGTGGACATTCGGCGGCATACCTACAAATTTTGATGCTGTCTCCTTTGATGGATACCCGTCTTCTCCGGTGCCGTTGCCGGCGATTGTTGGTGAGCGGTTTTGGGATGACCCGGCCTATGCCGAGCGGCCGAAGCGGTATCGGTATTGGAGAAACTACTCTGCCGCCAACACCATGACGCATTACCTGTTGTGGTATCCGTTCGCCTCTGACTTTTACAATGTGGCGTTCCGGTATCTTCGGCAGGTTCCCGAGATTTCTACGTTTGACAGTACGACCTATCCCTTTCACCCCGCAGAAGTCCACCAGTGTATCGTGCATGGGGCCTTGTCCAAGCTGGCAGGGGAAGCCAAGCGGATGCAGCGGCAGAACGAGCGCGACATTGTAACGAAGATGGAAGTGCTCTGGGCCGAGAAGTGGATGACCAAATGGGAGCGCGACAAGCGTTACATTCGTCGCCTCTCCCGACATATGCTAGGCATGGGCGGTCTGGACGGCTTCACCGCCTAACGGGGGCCGCATGAAAATTCGGTATTTCAAGATGTGGGCGAACATGATTGTTATCGCCCTGCTGTCGCTGATGTTTGGGCTGGCCCATGCCGGCCCGACTCAAACGTCTTCTACCACGGCGGCAACGATTATCTCAAACGCAAGGGTTTACCTCTACGAATCCACCGCCGATGTCTGGAGTGACGCGGAACTCTTGGAGCACTTGAACAAGGGGATGGTGGACATCGCCACCCAATCCCTTGCGACGGAAGACCAGGAGACTATCAGCCTCATTGCAAGCACCATCGAGTACACGCCGGCAACGGATTACATCAAGATTGTGGCTGCACAGTACACGAACGCGGCGGGGGTTGTGACGCGGCTTAGGCCAGGACATCCGGCAGACGTTGGGGCGATTGACGAGAATTGGAACGATTCCCCGGTGCCTACCTTCTGGTACGAGTTCGGGGGGAAAGTCGGCATTTATCCAACATTGTCTTCCGTTACGACCGAATCCGTCAAGCTGTTCCTTGTCGAGCGCCCGGCAAAGCTGACCCTTACCTCCCAGAACATCACCACCCCCGCGATTTACGATAGGGCGTTGACGCTCTACATCGTGGCGCAGGCTTTGCGGAAGAAGCGGTTGATGGCCGACTCCGACTATTACATGCAGGAGTACCAGGGGGAGCTTGACCGGTATCGCGGGGATTTTAACGAATTGAAAACCAAGGCGGCGCAATGAGGAAGGTTCTAATAGCGTTAGTCCTTTGTGCCGTTGCGGCGCTGTCCATCGCGGCCGGTAGCAACATCGACCAGCAGAGCTTGAAGCTGGTCTTCAACGGGCCGTGGCTGCCGAGCGTGGACCCGGCCAATGTTGGGCTGTCGGGGTTCTCGACCCTAACCAACATGCGCCCGAGGGATGGGCGAATCGAGATTGTTGGCGGGGCGTCACGGGTCAACTCTACCGCGCTGACGACTCCCAATGAGATTGATGGGCTGTTCCAGTATTGGGCGGATAACCGGACGACTCAAAGTTATCTCCTGGCGCACACCTCCGACTCTGGGGAGCTTGGGCAGGTACGGCTCCACAAGTCGGTTCCTCCTGCGACGGGGGACTTCGAGGCGACATCACTTCACACGGATTCTTCGGCGGGCCTGGATGCGCGGTTTGGTGAACTGCCGTTCGGTATCGGTTACGCCAACGGAGAGGAGACCTACCAGTATTGGGGCGACGAAGGGCCGGTCGGTGGGTTCTTTCTTCTGAGTGATATTTCGGTAACGCTGGCCGACCTAGTTTTCAATGATGCGGCGAAGACCTGCGTAACTACAGAGGGGAACTTCTACGATTCTGGTTTCAGGGCGGGGCATACCGTCACGGTGACGGGTGGGGCAAACGATGGGCTGAGTTACGAGATTTCCACCATTTCGACAAACGGGAAAACCTTAACCTTCGTTACGGCCCCGGCGACGGAAACCCTTGGCACGGATCAGACCGTAGAGGTTGCCGATAGGCTTTTTTATGCGGAGGCTGTGGAATACACCGAAGCCGTGAACAACTCGCTAATCACCACGGGGAATGTGGTGGATGTCTATGGCGGGCTGGACGCGGATACCCTCCTTCTGCTTCATGGCGACGGATCTCCCGGCGGGTCGGTGACGGATAGCTCCGATACGGGGCACACGGTCACGGCTAGTGGGGACGCCGATATTCAAAACGATTTGGTCAAGTTCGGCTCCGGGGCGCTGATTTTTGACGGGGATGGGGATTATCTCTACACCTCCGACAACGCGGCGTGGAACTACGGGACCGACCCGCTGACGATTGACACCTGGGCGTTTTTCGATACCCTGGACGCGGTTCATATCCTGTACGTCCACGCCGCGTCCCCGAATCACGTTCTTTTCGCCTATGACGGGTTCCGGCGTAAGCTGTGGTTTATCGTTACCTCTGGCGGGACCAATCTGATTCACGAGTCGGTCAGTTGGACGCCCAATGTCTCCACGTTCTACCATTTGGCGGTGGTAAGAGGGTGGGGAGGTGGAGCGAATAGCTGGGCGATTACGGTCAACGGGGCGGCGGTCCATACCTTCTCGGATTCTGGAACTTTACCAGACTTGGCGGGCGAGGTGTGGATCGGTATGGCCGATACCACCACGGATTGGGACCATTCGGCCAACGGTCATGTTCTTAGCTTCGGCTCCGATGCCGAAGTAACGGATTCCGAAGTTAAGTTCGGTTCCGGCTCATTGGTTCTTGATGGTACGGACGATTTTGTTTCGATTCCCAATTCTGCGGATTGGGATGTTGCCAAAAGCAATGCAACGTCTAACGACTACACTATCGCATTTTGGGTCAAGCATGATGACCATGTAGGAACTGAGGCGTATATCGCGCATGGTGCGGATGCCAACAACACTTGGTTGGTTTCGCACACGCATGGTTCAGGGATTCGGTTTGCGGCGTCAAGCTTAGGCTCCGCTGTGATTGTAGGCGATTACTCCGGGGAGATTACAGACACCGATTGGCACCATATTGTCGTTAGGATTGTTGGGACCGGGACGACAAAAAAGATAGCCGTTTACCAGGACGGCGCCCAGACAAGTTACAACGAAGACTCGGACAACGTAGATTTTACAGGTCTTCTTTATCTTGGAGTCTATCCTGGTGGTGTCACGAGTTGGTTTGACGGCAAGCTGGATGATGTCCAAATCGTAGCTGGGAACCCGTATTCTCTCAACCCCAACGCGGGGCTTACCGACACATACACCGTTCCGACGACTCATGCGTCTTCAGGTGCGACGACGAAACTCCTCCTTCCATTAGACACGAAGGAGATGGATGGGGTCATTGACGAGTACCGGATTAGCGATGTTGCGCGCTGGACAACGACCTTTGCCCCTCCCGATAGAGCGTACAATGAGGCGCAGCGGAGATTCAGGATTCTATCGGCGCGCCCCCTCCAGGGGGCGAAGTTTTATATCAATTCAGCGAACACCACGACTTCCACCCTGTCAGGCTACGTCTGGAACGGTAGGGGGTTCTCCGCTCTGAGCCTTACCGATGGAACGGCATCGGGTGGGATCTCGATGGCGCAGACCGGGACCGTTACATGGGGGTCCACGTCCTCCAACGCCAAGCCGCTAATCTTCGAAGGGCGGTCCCTCTATTGCTACGAGTTTGAACTGTCCGATGGCGGGTTTTTGCTGTATCAGGCCACGGCTGACGGAGGCTTTGAGCCGATCAATGACATTTGGAGTGGAGAATACGAGGTGCCTTTCGAGGTGCGGTTTGTCGATAACTCCGCAAGCCAGACCATAGATTACACCGTCAAGGCAATCAATGCGTCCGACACCACGGTCCCGTGGGGCCTGGAGTTGGACGCCATGACTTCCAGCGACGAGATTATCATTGGATTC
The DNA here is from genome assembly GCA_964513665.1 of Candidatus Woesearchaeota archaeon. Classification (GTDB taxonomy): domain Archaea; phylum Nanobdellota; class Nanobdellia; order Pacearchaeales; family GW2011-AR1; genus UBA73. The sequence continues at coordinate 21,579 of CAZEOE010000005.1, forward strand.
GAGCGGCGCGTTCACGCATTGGACATCGCAATGCTGACAGACAAGATGAACGCCAACGCTTCATCCATTACGGTTTACTACCGCAACGGGCCGAATTGGGTATCGGTGGGGACGGTCCATGACGGGGCGATGTCGGAATACGCCAAGAAATGCTTTGGAAGGTCCGGGGTAATTTGGTGGTATCCGCCTGGGGACGGGGAGGAAACAAAGTATTCTCCATATGGGACTCCAGGGTATTTTTACCGGATCAAGGTTTCGGCAACGATTTCTGGAACGGCGGGCGATGACGATCCCGAGGTAGTGGTTGACCTGATTAACGGAATCCCCGTGCAGTACACTTTGCAACCCACGGTTGGGATCGGGACGTTTCGCGGGCGGCCGATTCGGTGGGGGTTCACGGCGGCCAACGAAGGCAACCGGATTGACTACGGGGTGACGAACACGGCCAACGCCTTCAACGGGGCCGACTCCTCGATGGACGGAATTCAGAGCCTTTTCATTGGTAACGGAGAAGCGTTGACCCAGGTTGAGCAGATGTTCAACCGCTACGGTAATAACATATATGTTACCTTGACCGCAGCGAAGAAGCGCGGGGTTTATCTTGTTTACGGGGAAGGCCCGGAAGATTTCAAGATATTCCCGATTTCGGAATTGGTTGGTTGTCCTGCCCCGCATAGCTTTATGACCATCCCCGCAGGCGGTGAGATTGCGGAGGGGGTGCGGTGGAATGTCCAAATGTGGGTGGACTACTCCGGGCCTCAGATGTTCAACGGGTCCACGGTGGAGCCTATACCTGGGGTTGAGAACTTCTTTGACCCGAACCATGAAGACTACCTTGGGACTGCCGAGATTGAATCAGCTGTGGGTTGGCCGGATTACACCTACCACGAAGCCAATTGGGTTATCGGGGATGTGTGGCTGGTCTATCGCTGGAAGGAAAAGAGATGGTTTAAGAAACAGTGCCCTAACTACCCCATAGCCGGAGCGTCGGTGCGGGACGACAACGGGCAGAGGTACAGCTACACCGGGCACGATAATGGGTATCTTGTGCGGCAGGAGAATACCGCGACCTGGGATGACTCGACCAGCATTTATTACGAGTGGGAAACCGGGGATTTCCTCCCGACCAACTCCATGTTCGATGTGACGCGATTAGACTTCTTGACGATGCTGATGGCGCGTACGGAAGAAGACCTGACCTTGACCGTGCGGCACATGGTGGACGGGGACGATACGTTTAGCCTGTATCTGGTTTCGGATGGTTCTGGTGGTTGGGACTATTACATGGTCTCCGATGGGTCCGGGGGTTGGCTCTATTACGGGTTCTCGGCGGGCGAGAACGTGATGGGGATTGATCTTGATGCTGGGTCGTCTCGGATCGTGATGCCGGTTGAGGCGCTGAACGAGTTTTCAGTTGGCAGATTGCACCGTCTGAACTTCTCCGGTTACGCGGGGGCGACGACGGGGGCAGAGGTGAACGCTATCAAGGCGATGGGCGGGGAGATTCTTTACCATCTTGACCACAAGAGGACATACGAATGAAGCTCTTGCTCCTGGCAATGACGGTAGCCTACGGAGCCGGGTTCTTGTTTGGGTGCGGAAGTTTGATGCGGCGCTGAAAGCGGCGGTTGATGAGATGGCCCGGCAGTACAAATTAAAGCGGGTAGTGGGGCAATGAAATGGGCAAGCGATGCTGCGGAGGAAACCATGAGGCGTCTGATGTGGGCGAGTGCATTTGCGGCTGCCCTGCTGATGGCGGGGGCTGTGGATGCTGCGGACAACCCTTGGGTGGAGTACATGAAGACGGGGAAAACGGCGATACCCAATGCGGTGAAGAAGGAAGCGCCTAAAGACTTCGTGATTCGCAAAGGGCAAATGGTGCCGGTGAAGAAAAGCAACGAGCAGGCCAAGGCGCTGAAAATGGTGAAGAAATGAACCCGAAAGCCTACAACGAATACCTCAATAGGGAATTGCGGAATGTCGGCCAGTGGGGTAAGGCGATTTTTGATACGGGCGCCCTTGACCGGCATTTTGCAGACGAAGAATTTAGGAACCAGATGGCGATGCAGCGGCTTGGCCAGCAGAAGTTAAGCCAGGAGCGGACGCTTGACATGGGCCAAAAGCGGCTTGGCATGGCACAGGAGCAGTTCGACTTCCGTTCCGGCTTGCAGCAGAAGATGTCTGACCGTGCCAAGTCGATGGACCGCGAGGCGTTGCCGATAAACCTGGCTGGCTTGGGTCTGGCTGCGGGCGGCTCGTATGCCAAGGTGCAGCAGGCGAAGAAGGACCGTGCGGCGCTTCAGGCGTTGACGGACAGGATTAGCGGGATGGGCTATCCGTCGCCTACGGTCACAAGCCCGATGTCGTCAGTCTATCAAGGGATTCCGGCTCGTGGCCGGCGTGGCGAAGACCCCCGATACGATGCGTGGTGAAATGACCAAAGCCTTTCCGGTTGCTACCCGAACTGCGGCGGCGGTGCTTTTGGTGGGGGCGGCGGTGTACCGCTTCCCGGCCGATGACCTACGGTTGAGTTATCAACTCCTTGCCGAGGTAGCGGCCTGTGGTTTGTTTGCTGTTGCGCTCTACCGTGTCAACGCCTGGGTGGGGTGCTTCGCCGCCGCCGCATGTTTTTCTTGGATTTTCCCGGTTTACAACGCGGGGTCGTTCCTGACGTTCCGGGCAATCCTGATTGGCTTGGTGTGGTTTTATCTCATGGCGACGATGGGGGATAAGCGGACGGTGGATTGGCTGCTGAATGCCATGTGCATTATCGCGGTCTGCCATGTGGCCATGCTGTGCCTTCAGGAGTTCAACCTTGACCCGTTGTTTTCGGCCGCTGACGGTAACAGCCGGCCAGTGGGGTTGATGAGCAACCGGAACGAAGTCTCTGCCCTGCTGGCGTTTTGTCTTCCGGCGGGATTCGTTGGGCGTAGGTGGTGGGTGATTCCGGTTTGCGTTATGGGCTTGCTGATGGCGCGGACGCTTGGGGGGGCTGTCGCGGCCCTCGTGGCTGCGACGGTATTCTGCCTGTACTCCTACCGCGGGACGCACCCGGCGAAGCTGATTCCGGTGGTTATCGCTCTGGGTGCCGGCCTGTTCTTCCTCCTGAATGGACAGGATAGCCTCGCATACAGGCTTGCGGCATGGAGGGAAGGGGTACGGCTGTACCTCGAAAGCCCGTTCATTGGGCACGGCTTGGGGCATTGGAAGGCGATTGTGGGGGTTATCCCAGGTGCCGGCCCGGGACGGTGGACCGTGGCGCATAACGAGTTCATCCAGGGCGCGGTTGAGATGGGGCTGATTCTCCCGGTCCTGGTTGTCGGGTACGGGGTTAGTGTTCTCAGGCGAATCAGCAAGGCCAATATCGTCGGGGCGGCGGCGATTGCTGCGGTGGTGGTCAACTCCTGCGTCAACTTCCCGCTGCATATCGGGACCACGGCGCTTCTGGCCCTGACGTGGCTGGCGATATTCGAGATTCAATCAAAGGGGAACCTGTAATGGATCAGACCTATGCAATCTCCGGTTTGAAACGACGCCCCGCAGGAATGCGGCGGGCGCAGTTGGAAGCCCAATCGGCCAACGTCCCGGCCATTATCCAGCAGCAGCAGGAGAAGCGTTACGCCGACGATATGTTCAAGCTCCAGCAGGACCAGCTTGCGGAGCAGCAGCGGCAGAACAGCATTGCCAACGCTTTCACCATGAAGGAGATGGACCGGGCGAAGAAGGCGCAGGACCGGGCGAAGTTGGTTGACTATGCCGGGTTAGGGTTGACGGCGGCTTCGACGGCCAATCAGATGTTGGGTGACCAGGGGATAGCGGAGGTTGGGAAGAAGGCGTTGTCGGCGGTTATCCCTGATTTTGGTTCTTCTGATTTGCCTATGCGTGCTTCTCCTGATGCGTATTGGGAACGCATGACGGGTAGCGGTCCGATTGGGATTGCGGCCGATGCGGCGAATGATTTTATTGTAGAGCCTGTCAAGGATTTCACGAAGTACTTGTTTGGTGATGACGGGTTCGTGTCGGATGTGGCGGGGTGGGGGAAAAGTCTTTGGGACGATA
>CAZEOE010000006.1:0-22825 GCA_964513665.1 Candidatus Woesearchaeota archaeon
ATACAAGCAAGCTCGAACAGGCGTTCGGCATCAAGCTGCCGGATTGGCAGACTGGGGTAGCGGAAATGCTCGACGATATTCGAGTTGGCGGATAATTTTGCTTGCACGCGATATACAAGGATCGATGGTTTACAAAATATAGAGTTGTTTCGCCTGTTTTATTGTGCTATTAATAGTTCTTTTAAAAGTACTTTAAATAACACTCTAATACGGAGGAAACATGATTTCCGCAAATGAACTGAAAACTAGAGGCGTTAAAGCGATTGAAGACGCACTGATATCCGAACCGGAGGTTTTAGTCAGTGTGCGTGGGCAAGCCAAATACGTAGTGATGAGCCAGGAGCAGTATCAACACCTGAGAGAATGTGAACTCGAAGCGGCTTTGGCTGAATCCAGGGCAGACATGGCTGCAGGACGTTTTGTTAAATGCACTGTGGCTGAGCACATTCAGGCGCTTCAAAAAAATCAGTAACATGCAGTGGCAACTCATTTTTACTGAACAATATCAACGAAGAGCACTGAGCTTTATAAAACGTCATCCCGATGCAGTTGCTCAATATGCCAAAACACTCGAGTTGTTACAGGTCAACCCGCATCACCCCTCGCTCAGATTGCATGCATTGAAAGGCAGGCTTGAAGGCTTGCACAGTATTTCAATCAATCTTAAATATCGAATTACATTGGAAATGATCGTAACGGAGCGCGAAATTATTCTGGTGAATATAGGTGATCATCAGCAGGTGTATTAGCGCTTTGCTTCAGTATTCGTCAGTGGAGAGTAGATGGTGGCAAAACCACATGAAAACCTTGAAGTCTGGAAGCAAGCCATGAGCTTAGTGAAATCCGTTTACGAAATGATATCGCTCTTCCCGGTAGATGAACGCTATGGCTAGTCTCAGCAAATGCGAGGGGCTTCTGTTTCAATACCCAGCAATATAGCCGAAGGTGCTGGCAGAAATGGTCCCAGAGAATTCTTGAATTTTGTAGGCATAGCTCGGGGTTCGTTGGCTGAGCTGGAAACCCAGATGCAGTTGGCAGTGATGCTGGATTTTGCTTCATCCGATCATTTGGCGTTTGAATTGGTAGAGGCGACAAGAAAATTATTAACTGGATTACACAAAAAATCGGGCACATCATGATTTCACAAGCTGATGGGTATTCACTTCGATCATTTCGGCGTTCTTCGGCTACTACTTGCTATTGACTACTCACGACTAACTATCTGTTCACCACTCACTACTCGCCGCTGACTACTTGCCATTAACCACTCGCCACTAAAAAGCCACCATGACCAACTCCCAACTCGCCACTCCCAACTCACCACTCACGAGAAAAGGCATCATACTCGCCGGCGGCGCCGGTACCCGGCTGCATCCGGCCACGCTGGCACTGAGCAAGCAATTGCTGCCGGTCTACGACAAACCGATGATCTACTACCCGTTGAGCACGCTGATGCTGGCCGGCATGCGCGATATCCTGATCATCAGCACGCCGCGCGATCTGCCGAGTTTCCAGCAACTGCTGGGCGACGGATCGCAATGGGGCATTAATCTGCAGTATGCCGTCCAGCAAAGTCCGGATGGGCTCGCGCAGGCTTTCATCATCGGTGAACACTTTATCGGCAACGCCCCCAGCGCGCTTGTGCTCGGCGATAACATCTTCTACGGTCACGATTTCGCCACGCTGCTTTGCGATGCGGATCGTCAGCAGCAGGGTGGCACCGTGTTCGCTTACCACGTGCAGGATCCGGAACGTTACGGCGTGGTGGCGTTCGACAAAAGCGGCAAGGCGATCAGCATTGAGGAAAAGCCGGCGCAACCGAAAAGTAATTACGCCGTCACCGGCCTCTATTTCTACGACAGCCAGGTGGTCGATATCGCCAAATCGGTCAAGCCCAGCGCCCGCGGCGAGTTGGAAATCACCACTGTCAACCAAACCTATCTGCAACAGGGCAAGCTGGACGTGCAAATCCTCAAGCGCGGCTATGCCTGGCTCGATACAGGCACCCACGAGAGCCTGCTGGATGCCAGCCAGTTCATCGCCACGCTGGAAAACCGGCAGGGCCTCAAGATCGCCTGCCCGGAAGAGATCGCCTGGCGTAACGGATTCATTGATGCCGGCCAGTTTGAAGCCCTGGCGCAGCCGCTGGCGAAAAACGGTTACGGGCAATACATGTTGCGCTTATTGAAAGAAAGTAACTAAGTCCATGCGCGTCATTCCAACCGCCATTCCCGATGTGCTGATCATCGAACCCAAGGTGTTCGGCGATGCACGCGGATTTTTCTTCGAGAGTTTCAATCAGCGGGCTTTCAATGAAGCCACCGGCCTAAATGTCCAGTTTGTACAGGATAACCACTCCCGCTCCTCCAGGGGCGTACTGCGCGGCTTACATTATCAGATACAGCAGCCGCAGGGCAAGCTGGTCAGGGTGGTACGTGGGGCTGTGTTTGATGTGGCTGTCGATCTACGAAAATCCTCGGCCACTTTTGGGCAATGGGTGGGTGCAGAGCTATCGGAAGAGAATGCCAGGCAAATGTGGGTGCCAGCAGGTTTCGCACACGGCTTCCTGGTCCTTAGCGAAGTGGCCGATTTCTTATACAAAACAACAGATTATTATGCGCCGGAATACGAGCGCAGCATTATCTGGAATGATCCGGATATAGGGATCAAATGGCCTCTCGAAGCCGCCCCGTCGCTGTCGTCAAAAGACATGAATGCCATATCTTTCAAGAGCGCGGAGTTATTTGAATAAGGGTCTTAGGAAGCAAAGCACCTATTAAGGTGTGATAACTTACTAATATGGTTAGTAAAAATAGGTATTACCGTCGTTCTAAAATCAGCGAAGCTAAATTCAGGCAGCTGGTACGGTGTTTTGCCCTGGATTTCACAGCGATGAGCGCGGCCGAATTGACCGGACTTTCGGTGCGATCGGTTAACAGTATTTACCTGAAGATGCGTGGTCGTATCGCCGAGTCCTGCGAGCTTGAATCGCCCCTGCAGGGCGCGGTAGAAGTCGATGAGTCTTACTTCGGGGCGCATCGAGTCCGTGGCAAGCGCGGTCGCGGCGCTTACGGCAAGACCATCGTGTTCGGGTTGCTGAAGCGGCACGGCAAGGTCTATACCGAGATCGTGCCGGACTGCTCCAAAGCCACGTTGCAAGGCATTATCCGCGGCCATGTGGAGCCCAGCACGGTGATTCACTCCGATGGCTGGCGTGGCTACGATGGACTGGTCGACATTGGTTTTGACAAACACTTTCGGGTGCATCATGGTGAGAATGAGTTTGCGAATGGGGAGCGACATATCAACGGTATTGAATCTTTCTGGAGCTATGCAAAGCGTCGCCTGGCCAAGTTTAATGGCGTAGCCAAGCACACGTTTTACCTGCACCTGAAAGAGACTGAATTTAGATTCAACCATCGCCGTGATAATCTTTACCTTGAAGTACTCAAACTTTTACGAATAAATCCGCTTTAGCTTCCTAAGACCCTTGAATAAATATCTTCTGGATATGCGGTTATGACGCAGGGAAACGCCTTGCCAGTATTGGCAAGATGTTGATAAACTTCGTTCATTAACTGAACGCAAATAACTGTGTACGTCCAATGTTGACCGATGAGTATCGTTACAAAATTCTCAAAATGATTGAGGCTAATCCGGAAATCAGTCAGCGTGAACTTGCCGGGCATTTGGGCATAAGTTTGGGGAAAGCCAATTTCTGTCTGAAAGCACTCGTGCAAGTCGGTTTGATAAAGGTCAATAATTTTCGCAATAATAAGAACAAAATGGCATACATGTATATTCTCACGCCCAAGGGTATTGAAGAAAAAGCTTCGATTACTGTGCGTTTCCTGAAATCCAAGACTGAAGAATATAAAGCGCTACAAACCATGATCGAAGAATTAAGATCTGAGGTAGTAAAGAATAAACGTATCTGAACGTTTGAAGATGTTAAGTTTGAAACAGCAGTTAAGTTAAAAAGGGATGGTGAGAATTCAATGAATCTGAACAACAAGACAATAGCTATCATTGGGTTGGGATATGTTGGTTTGCCCTTGGCGGTGGAATTTGGGAAAACCAGGTCAGTGATTGGCTTTGATATCAATAAAAAGCGGATTGCCGAATTGCGCGCAGGAGAGGATCACACTCTGGAAGTTACGCCAGAGGATCTCAAGACGGCAGTAAAACTTTCATATACTGATGACATCGATGTGCTACGAACAGCCTCAGTCTTCATTGTGACAGTGCCAACACCAATCGACCAAGCGAATCGTCCTGATTTGACGCCATTGATCAAAGCTAGCGAGACCGTCGGCAAGGTACTTAAAAAAGGCGATATCGTAATCTACGAGTCTACGGTTTATCCCGGTTGTACAGAAGAAGATTGCGTCCCAATCCTGGAAAAGCATTCGGGATTGAAATTCAACGTCGATTTCTACTGCGGGTACAGCCCGGAACGCATTAACCCGGGAGATAAGGTCAACACGCTCACCAAGATCAAAAAAATCACCAGCGGATCAACTCCTGAAGCGGCTGACGCAGTCAATGAATTGTATGCATCGATCATTACTGCTGGCACTCATAAAGCTTCAAGCATCAAGGTTGCAGAAGCGGCCAAGGTGATTGAAAACACCCAGCGGGATTTGAATATCGCGCTTGTGAACGAACTCTCCGTGCTGTTTGATCGATTGAACATTGATACGTTGGAAGTGCTTGAGGCAGCAGGCACAAAGTGGAACTTCCTGCCGTTCAGGCCCGGTATGGTAGGTGGCCACTGTATCGGTGTAGATCCGTATTATTTGACGCACAAAGCTGAAGAGGTCGGTTATCACCCTCAGATTATTGCATCCGGACGGCGCATGAACGACAACATGGCAAGGTACGCGGCAAGAAGCGTGATCAAGCTTATGCTGCGTAACGGCATTGATGTTGCTCGCAGCACGGTCGGCGTAATGGGTATCACCTTCAAGGAAGATTGTCCGGATATTCGAAACAGCAAAGTGGTTGACCTGATCAAGGAGTTCCGGAATTGGGGCGTGCGTGTAGTTGTTGCAGATCCTTATGCCGATGCTGAAGAGGTCATGGCCGAGTATGGCGTTGAATTGAATACGATGGATGATTTGTCATCGGTTGATGCGCTTGTTGTGGCTGTTGGGCATAAGGCTTACCGGAATATGCCGCTTGATCAACTCAAGCAGATGCTGAAATCCGACAAGCCCGTGCTCGCCGATTTGAAAGCGCTCTATGACAGGCATCAAGCAGCGAAAATGGGTCTGACAGTCTTCAGGCTCTAACAAACTCAAACGAACTTAATAAACAGGCCATCGACATGTACCATTTCCTACCACCAATTACTGATCGAAAAATCCGTTTCGCGCTTGTCGGTTGCGGGCGAATTGCACAGAATCATTTTGCAGCAATCAAGCATCATAGTGACAGGGCTGAACTGGTTGGCGTATGCGACATTGACCCTGCCGCACTTGCCGCTGCAGTCGAAACTACAGGTGCTACCCCGTATGCATCCCTGAAGGAAATGCTGGCGTCATGTGATGCCGATGCCTTCATTCTGACCACGCCCTCGGGTCTGCATCCGGAGCAGGCAATTCAAGTCGCAAAGGCAGGTCGCCATGTAGTGACAGAAAAACCCATGGCTACGCGCTGGGAGGATGGCAAGAAAATGGTGGCCGCCTGTGACAAGGCTAGTGTGCGGCTATTCGTAGTCAAGCAGAACCGCCGCAACGCGACCTTGCAATTGCTGAAAAAGGCGATCGAGAAGAAACGTTTCGGCAAGATCTACATGGTGAACCTCAATGTGTTCTGGACTCGCCCGCAGTCTTATTACGACCAGGGCGCGTGGCGTGGCAGATGGGAATATGACGGAGGCGCATTTATGAATCAGGCCAGTCACTATGTGGATTTGATTGATTGGCTGATTGGTCCTTTGGAAAGTCTTCATGCTTATACGGCCACCCTTGAGCGTGATATCGAGGCGGAAGATACAGGCGTTGTGAATTTGAAATGGCGCAGTGGTGCCTTGGGCTCAATGAATGTCACTATGCTGACTTATCCGAAGAATCTGGAAGGCAGCATTACCATTCTGGGGGAAAAGGGTACCGTGCGCGTGGGTGGTGTAGCTGTCAATGAAGTTCAGCACTGGGAGTTTGCCGAACCGGATCCTGATGATGAAAAAGTCAAGGAAGCCAGCTATGAGACAACATCCGTTTACGGTTTCGGTCATCCGCTTTATTACGATAATGTAATCAATGTGTTGCGTGGTGAAGCAGAGCCTGAAACAGATGGCCGTGAGGGTCTCAAGTCGCTCGAAACCATCATCGCAATCTATCTCTCTGCCAGAGATGGCAAGCGTGTAGCATTGCCACTGGATTATTGAACATGAGTGTCACAATACACCCCACTGCCATCATCGATGATGGCGCTAAAATCGGCGATGGTACGAGAGTTTGGCATTGGGTACATGTTTGTGGCGGAGCTGTAATCGGCAAGGACTGTTCTCTGGGGCAGAATGTGTTCGTCGGCAACAAGGTTGTGATTGGCGACAACGTCAAGATTCAGAACAATGTCTCGGTCTACGACAACGTGACACTGGAGTCAGACGTATTTTGCGGCCCCTGCATGGTATTCACCAATGTCTATAACCCCCGATCAGCAGTCCCACGTAAGGATGAGTATAGGAACACCCTGGTCAAGCGTGGGGTCACCATGGGCGCCAATTGCACCATCGTTTGCGGTATCACGCTTGGTGAATATGCCTTTGTAGGTGCTGGCTCAGTAGTCAACCGCGATGTGCCTGCATACGCCTTGATGGTTGGTGTGCCGGCCAGGCAGATTGGATGGATGAGCCGCAATGGCGCACGTCTCGATCTTCCCTTGAAAGGACAGGGAGAGGCCAAATGCCCGGAAACCGGAGACGTTTACAGGCTGGTAGATAATCAATGTACATTTGTTGGATAAAAATATGGCTGACGCAATTCCATTCATCGATCTCAAGTCTCAGTACCACTCCCTTGAAGGCAGCATAAAAAACCGCATCAACAAGGTTCTCGAGCATGGTCAGTACATCATGGGACCCGAAATTGCGGAGCTCGAGCAGCAGCTAGCCGCCTATGTGGGCACCAAACATTGCATTACCGCTAGCAGTGGTACGGATACACTGCTGATTGCCTTGATGGCTTTGGGCATCAAGCCGGGTGATGAAGTGATCACCACGCCGTTCACCTTTATTTCCACCGGCGAGATGATTGCGCTGGCAGGTGCAAAACCCGTGTTTGTGGATATCGATCCGATCAGTTACAACATGTATCCGGCTCTGATCGAAGCTGCCATTACGCCGCGCACCAAAGCCATCATGCCGGTCAGTCTGTACGGGCAATGTGCGGATTTCGATGCAATCAATGCGATAGCGGAAAAACATGGCATTGCTGTCATCGAGGATGCAGCCCAATCCTTCGGTGCCACATACAAGGGCAAGCGTTCATGCGGCGTATCAACCATCGGTTCCACATCGTTCTTTCCCTCCAAGCCTTTGGGAGCTTATGGTGATGGTGGCGCCCTGTTTACTGATGATGATGCACTGGCAACGATCATGCGCCAGATACGTTTGCATGGTCAGGAAAAACGCTACTATCACGCGCGTATCGGCCTGAATGGCCGTCTGGATACCATTCAGGCGGCAGTGCTGCTGGCCAAGATGGAAACCTTTGATTGGGAAGTCGAGCAGCGCGGCCGCATCGGTCAGACCTATAGCAACTTGATCAAGGCAGCCGATATTGATGTTGTGGTTCCGACTATTGCGGAAGGCAGTACCAGCGTTTATGCGCAATACAGTATTCAGGTGCCAGACCGGGAGAACGTCATCAAGCGGCTCAATGAGGCTGGTGTTCCGACGGCAGTACATTATCCAATCCCGTTGCATCTGCAGCCGGCGTTTTCTTACCTCGGTCTTGGTCAGGGCGCTTTCCCGATATCCGAAAAAGCTGCTTCGAGAATCATGAGTTTGCCTATGCATCCGTATCTTGAAACAACGACGCAAGAAGAAATTGTTGAAGCCCTGATCAAGTCAGTTCTGTAATGAAAGATTATTCCATGTCTACAGGCGCTGAACCGGGGCATGTCGTCATGCTGCTTAACAACCCTTGCATCAATGACAGCCGGGTCATCAAATCCGCTGAAGCTTTGGTGCAAGGAGGATGGAGGGTGACAGTTGTTTGCAGGCAGCAAGGTTCGCTGCCGGTGGTCGAGGAAGTGGGCGGTGTTACCTATCAGCGGTTGGAACCGTTGCCGCATGATTTCAGAGGCTTGTACATTCGACTGAAGGCCATACTGTTTCCGAAATCTGTTGCCCGGCCGATCATATTACCCCCAGTGACGCAAGGCGCCACCGCTGCAGAAAGCATGAGATCAAGGTTCAAGTCAGCTTATCCAATACGCATCAAGGGACTGATTTCTGCATGCAGGTCTCAAATTTTTCATCTGAGAAAAAAACTGCACTGGCTATCTCCAGTGTTTCGCAAATTCAAACGATTGCTGACCTTACCCGCCAGGATGTTTTACTGGATGCACGAAACGGATGAATTCAAGAGTATTGCATTCAGGCATGTGCTTTCATTAAAACCCGATGTGGTGCATTGCCATGACTTGGCGACATTACCGGCTGGAGTGGCAATTGCGGAGACAAGTCGCTGTAAATTGGTCTACGACTCGCACGAGCTTGAGATGCATCGCAATGCGAAATATCCCAAATGCGTTGAGCGCAAGCGTAGAAAATTGGAGAAATCAGGCATCGTTAAAACAGATGCCGTGATTACGGTTTCGGAGAGTATCGCGGACCACCTGAAACAGGATTACAAGATTTCCAGGCCATACGTTGTTATGAACGCGCCGGATTTTGATGACCACGTTACAGCAAAAAACCTGCGTGAAGATATCGGTTTGCCTGCTAGTACGCCTTTGGCCGTATATGTTGGTAGTGTGACTATTAATCGTGGCATTGATTTTGTTATCAGGTCCCTGCAGCATAATCCTCATCTACATTTTGCTACCGTAGGCCCAAGACGTCCTGCAACGCAGGCTGAGATACATGAACTCGCAATCAAGCTCGGTGTGGCAGATCGCGTTCATTTCGTTGATCCCGTGCCGCCCAATGATGTGGTTGGCTATATACGTACTGCTGATGTTAGTGTCTTGCCGATACAGAATGTGTGCTTGAGTTACTACTACTGCATGCCTAACAAACTGCTTGAGAGTGTTTTTGCGGGGATTCCGGTTGCCGTGGCAGACTTGGTCGAGATGCGGCGGTTTGTCGAAACATATCAATGCGGTGTTGTGATGGATCAGACCGATCCACAGTCAATCGCCACAGCCATCAGTAAAATCATTGCTGCTCGCACTTCATACGTTTTGCCAGAGGCAAAAAGACACGAACTAACCGAAAAATATAGCTGGACTACACAAGCGAACCGCCTCAGGGAAATTTATAGCAAGTTCAGGAAAGCGCCACCTAACGAGGACCGCAGGAAAGTAGCGGCATGACAATTTCCATCGCATATGAGCGATATCTTACCCACTTCAAGGAAACAGTCACTTTAAAAGACTTTAACCGGCAAGTAGGTGCGCCCGGTCTTTGTGCGTTGCGGCATGATGTTGATCATGACCTTGATCTTGCATTGGAAATGGCACACAAGGAGCATCAACTCGGTTTCAAAGCGAGTTATTTCATATTGCCTTCTGCACCATACTGGCAAGCGGACGAAAGACTTTTGGACAAGTGCTTGCAATTGCAGGATTACGGCCATGAAGTGGGTTTGCATGTCAACAGTATGGCCGAGTGGGTGTCGGGCGCCACTGACGATATCAAGGCAAGATTGACTCAGCAACTGGATCTGCTCCGGAATGGCGGCATTCATTTAACCGGAATTGCAGCGCATGGCGACAAGCTTTGCTATGAGCACAACCTAAGTAACTACTGGTGTTTTGAAGAGCTGAGGCCAGCCGACCCATATGCCGCTGAAAATGGGCGTACAGCGGAAGGCCCTTATGAAGCGGATATGACGCCGCGCCTTTTGTATCCAACTGATCATGTTGCACGCCGTCCGGATGGCCGCACATTCGATCTCTGGTCCGTCAATATGCGTGACCTCGGACTGGAATATCATGCCTGGCATACCAAATTCGATCGATACTTTAGCGATAGCGCAGGCGGATGGAAGCGCACGCCTGACCCTATTGAGGTGTTGCGCGGAGAAGAGCGTTGGCAGGTTCTGATCCATCCGGAGCACTGGCGTGGGCCCAGGAAATATTATTTTTTCCTTTCCAGTGCGCGCTCCGGTTCGAAATGGTTGAGCGAAGTTCTTTCTGCAGCAACACCGTTGCATACCAGACATGAATATGTTCTGAATCAGCCATTCCATCGAGGGGAAACAAGCCGCAAAGCGACAACAGATGTCTGGGCGCTTGAGGAGAATGCGGATGAGGTGAGTGCCAGGCTGACCGAGGCGTGGGAAGAATTTGAGAACCAGCCTCGCGATTTCGCAGAGGTTAATGTGTATCTGGAAGGTTTCGTCTCTCAGTTGCAAGCAGCTTTTCCTGAGGCTATGTTTGTTCAGTTAATGCGAGACCCGGCACTGGTTGTCAGCTCCCTTATGGATAGAAACTGGTATGACACACCGGAGGATAGGCGTCATCCGAGGTTGCAGGGTGTAGATGCGAAATCTATCGGGCAATTTGAACGTGTGTGCCACTATGTGGCGCAAGTGAATAGAAGATTAAACAAGGTTTGCACGCATCGCATCGATCTGGATGAGCTGACAAAAAGCCCGGAATCGTTAGCTAGTGAGCTCGAGAAACTGGGTATTGCCTACCATCCCAGATTGGGACAGCCTGTTGTCGGGCGGGTCAGCAATGCAAGAAAGGAAAAGAATTTTCCAGACCCGGTTAACTGGAAACAGTCACATAAGGATTACCTCCAAAAAATATTAAATGGGGATCAAACCCTAGTTCATGTCTCAATTGAGAAACAGATAAAAGCCGAGCCGGCCCAAGCTCTTGGTATTTTCAAACGCGTATGCAATTTTTTCAGTAATCTTGTAGGGCGGAGTGAACTTTCTGACTTGTCCAGAAATACACGCATTTACTCACAATTTTGCAAGTTAACCCCGGTAGCTGGAAAAAAGTCATTGCGAGTAGATTTTAATAATAAAGAGCGTAATGCTTATTTTTCCCTAGGAGGCAGTGCATGGGAAAAATCGTCGAAATTACCTTTTAAGAAAGCCGGATGGCAAGCCGTAGCTGGTAAATATATTAGTGGTAGCATTAGTGTCAGCATTCCAAATTTCACAAATATTGTGATTTACGCTATCAGCTATGGCGAGTCTGGTGAGCAATTGTTCAAAAGAAACTTAGGCGTTCTGGATAAACAAAATCAGTATCTAAGCTTTGCTTTTACATTGCATCCGCAAGCTAAGACATTTGATTTAATTGTTTACGTTCCAAAAAACAAAAATGATGGTTCCTTTACTCTAGACTCTTGGCAGTTAGAGTTTCGTGAATAAAAGAAAGATAGCTATGAGTAATAGAAGCACGAGAACACGAATTAAAGATGCCATACACGGAGTAACTGAAAAATTGCAAGTTTATTCGGGTATTAAAACCAAGATAAGCGATGATGATATTGTTCTCATTGCTGGGATGTCGCGTTCTGGCACAACACTATTAACAACAGTTATGGATTCTCATCCTGAGATTGTGTGTGGTGCTGAATTATTGCCCTCATTTGATAAAACAATATCTGAGGTTTTAAATATTCTTGACAGCGCAATGCCTGAAGTGGCCAATGACTTTACGCAACTAGGAAAGTATTTGAGAGAGCATGGGCATAAAGATGTTGGTTTGTTTTTTGTCAGGTGCCATCGAGCTGGTCTATATGCCGATGATGTTAGAACTGCATTATCCGGGCTTGTTGATCTACAAAATACACAAATTCAAACGGTTGAAGATAGGTTACGTGTTGCCAATGCGCTTATTAAAATTCGCGCACTTAGAGAAAATGCGGCAATGTATGGGTTCAAGTACACCAGTTCGGATCCAGAATTGGCAGCTGCGTATTTTCCAAATGCCAAGATTGTATGCATTGTAAGAGATCCATATGATGTGGTGTTGTCACATCAAAAAAGAAATTTTGAAAAATCGACAGAGGAAGTTTGTAAAAGCTGGTCAATTTTTTCAAAGAAATATAGAGAATTTTCAGAAAAGCATCCACATAAGTGTTATGTAGTTCGATATGAGGATCTTGTTTCGCAACCGCGAAGAGCACTAAAAAATGTTTTTCGATTCCTTGAATTAAACTTAGAAGAAGAAGTTTTCAGGTTTTATGAATCAGACTCACCAATTCATAAGGGATTTCATCCTAACTCTGAACAACTGAGTAAAAACTTCTCCACCAAAGGGATGGGTATTGGACGCAGTCAATTATTAAAAGAAGATCTAAAGATAATTGCGAAAAAATGCTCATCTGAAATCGATGAATATGGATATAAATCAATTTCATATATCAGAAATATTTCTTCGTCGATTAAGTCAAATCTAATCAAAATTGGTAAGCTCGAACGATTGAGGATGCAAGCTAAGTTTTCTAATAAAAGGAAATTTAATGAAGAAAATTATCAAGAATTATTGCAGCCTTATATTAAAGAATACGAATTCCTCTCGTTAGGTGATTATGTTCGGGAGCAGGACGTTAGCGGTCGAAAGATTATGCTGATTCGACATGATATTGATCATGATCTTGATACGGCAGTCAAAATTGCAAAGTGGGAAGCACATAGAGGCATCAGGTCGACTTTCTGTGTTCTTCATACCGCTTGGTATTACGGCAATTTAGAGAATCAGCGCTATCGGCATACCGACTTCTTGGTAAATTCAATTGCAGAAATAAAAGAATTTGGCCATGAGATTAATTTTCATAACAATTTGATTGCACTTTCACTACGAAATGGATTGAATCCTGCTGTTTTACTTGAAAGTGAGTTGGAATTTTATGATCAACTTGGGATTTCAATTACAGGCACATCGACTCATGGCGATGAGTTATGTCGGCAGCTAAATTTCCGCAATTGGGAAATATTCAAGGATTGTTGTGACGAAAAGTTTGGTGGTCCGAGAATCGTAGAGAATGAAATAGGTGGCAAACTGAATAGATGTGAGCTTGGCGCACTTGAAATGAAGTCTTTTGGCTTGGAGTATGAAGCTTATGATATTGCCAAAGATGTTTATCATACGGAATCAGGTGGAAATATGAGGCTTAGGGAAAAAACATTTGGACGTAGACCTTTCGGTAGGCGAGAGAATGATGGCAGCAGTGTTTGTGGCATTCTTACTCATCCAATCTGGTGGAAATTTTAAAACGAGAGTTCTGTATATATTATGAACATTCAAGAGATTATTGCTGAGGCCAGAGGCACAACTGTCGAAGAGGTTGTTTCGAAATTTACTCCAGCCGAGTTGAAAAGTGCACCAAAAACATTTTCTAAACACTTAGCCTTTCTTCGGGATGCATCGATAGAGTCTACTGGCATTGAAGATGGTTTAGCCTGGGTTAAGCTAAAAAGTGGAAAAGTTTTTTATAGCCCAATAACGCATGAAAGGTTAAAGAGAGAGTATCCGTTTATTGCTGACACTATACCGACATCAATTACTGAAGATACTTATCTTGCTGCCATTGATGTAGTGCAAAGATATTTACGAGATTATGCTTGGCCTCCAGAGGGGCTCGTGAGAGGTGCGAGAGCAACTATAATTGAATTCGGCGCTTATCTCGGTCATAAAACAGTACGGTTTGCTGAAGAACTGGCAGGTGAAGGCGATAGGGTTTTAGCTGTTGAGTTGATGCCGGAAAATTGTGAAATATTGCGCAAAACAATTAAAGCGAATGGCTTGGATAATGTAATTGAAGTTATGCCAGTGGGGGTTTGGAAGAAGTCTGGTACTGTTGAAGTTTTTAGTAAAGGTAGGCAAAGAAATTCGATCCTGCCAATAGATAAATTAGAAAACGGTGAGCGATATAACTTACCAGTAATGTCAATTAATGAAATAGTGCAGAAATGGGGAGTTACGCCAATTGACCTTGCTTTTGTGACTATAAATGGTGCTGAACTGGAAGTATTAAGTGCCTTTGACGCAGATAAGGGATATATTAAATCTTTCTTTGTCGCTGCACCTTATAACGATGGGGAACAGTCTAGGGCAGGTTTATGTAGAGATGTGCTGAAAGCGAAGGGGTATCAATTAATTGATATTAATAGTCATTCTAGAATAATTGCAACCAGAGATTAGTTTGTACAGTAAATGCCAATTTTTATTAGAAACTATTTACGAATTCTAAGAGCGTTATTATCAGATTCAATATGTAGGTATAAAACCAAATCACTATTAATTGTAATTGCTAGTGCAGTAGGACTGTTATCGCAAATTTCGGCATTTGCAATTGTCTTTTACTATGTCAATCATGTTGCATCGGGCGAACTAATCAAAATTGATTTCTGGAATACAGAAATCAATTTTGATCCAAGAGCATCACTAGATTTATTGATTCTTGTCAGTAGTACTATTTTATTGTTCCTGGTTGTTTCAGCACTGCTTGTATTTTATTCTCGGTCGTTATCTATAAGATTAAGTCGTTTATACAATGAGCATTGTATAGAAACTATTTTGTCAAATTTGGGCGGCACTTGTATACCTCGTTACAATAAGAATCAAGCGGAATTACTTAGTGATAGGTTTTTTCAAAGGCTATTGATATCTGATGCCAGGATATGTGGTCGAGTACTCCGGTTGGTTTTAACTCTGATATTTCCAGTTTTGACTCTAATTGTAAGTTTTTCTGTCCTATTTTACTTGGATGTGTTTTTGACATGCATTATCTTTGCTGCAATGTCAGTTTACTTATATTTTCAGGGAAATATTAGTAAGCGAGCATCAAACTTCTCAAGTGTGTTTGAGATTCATACTCCCGCCGCATCAAAAAAAATCATCGATATATTCAACATTTCAAAGCAATCGCAATTAGGTTTCTCTGCCAATTTGAATGTTCATAAAGATATATTTAATTTTGGACCTTTTAAAAAACAGCTGGATGCATATGAAGCACGACGAAGGTATGTTGAATATAGTCGATTAGTCAGTGGGATATTTATCGCAATTATTTTGGGTTTGATTACCTTGATAATGGGTGAGAGGATATTGGCTAGTAAATCAGGTTGGGGAGAGTTAATTATCTTTGTTGTGGCGTTAAGGGCCGCAATGATGAATTTGCAACCAGTTTTTAATCAGATAACTTCAATCAATCGTTTCTACCCCCAGTTAAGACGATATTTCAATTTTATAAATAACTATTACTTTAAGAATGCCCAGTTCTCAGATCAATATAATCAGCATTATAGAGTGGCTGTTAAGAAGCCAATATTAGAGACATCTGAATTATTCATGGAATTGCGTGCTCCATCCAAAGTGGCAGTTTTATTCCCAAATGAAATAAATAAATTATCAGCATATAAATTTTTAAATTTAATTTTCTACAATTCATCAGAGCACTACTATTCAATTGCAAAAAGAGCAGCTTTTATTACA
This sequence comes from Candidatus Woesearchaeota archaeon, assembly GCA_964513665.1. GTDB lineage: Archaea > Nanobdellota > Nanobdellia > Pacearchaeales > GW2011-AR1 > UBA73. The sequence goes on from CAZEOE010000006.1 coordinate 15,640, forward strand.
GTGAATTCTGTAATTCCAGATGATTTAACTAGTAAGTTAAGAAAGCAACTTCAACAAAAACAGATAAATGGAATTAGCTTTCCAGAAGCATTATCTTTAGAAATTGATATGGAGATATTCAATAAAGATACAAAAGAAAACAATCTTGCAAACAGTAGTGAAAATTCCAAGCTTTTGATATCCGCCATATCAGTAGTTCTGGCTGATAAAAAGATAATTTTATTGGATGCTGATGAACTTGAGAAATTATCGTTAATAGATTTGGATTTTTTATTTGAATTATTGAATGAAAAGATTTTACTAATCCTATATAAAAAGTTTTCAAGCGAATTTGCAAAATGGCATGAAAGTGATGTTATTTTGATGACGGATTCAGAAATTCTTGGTGTTGGTTCGCTGGAATGGGTCCAAGCAAATAGAATGAAGATTGAAGTTGCTACAGTAAATGCATGTAAAAATGCTAGAAAAAAACCACCTAGTCAGCTAAGCGATAACGACCTAGATGATTTTGAATAATAAATATTTTAGGAATTTAATCTTAATATGGATGGTGGAATGAAAGCTGTCATTCTAGCAGGCGGTTTGGGCACAAGAATTTCGGAAGAAACCCACCTCAAACCCAAACCCATGATCGAGATCGGCGGCATGCCGATCCTCTGGCACATCATGAAGCTCTACTCCGCGCATGGTATCAATAATTTCGTCGTGTGCTGCGGTTACAAGGGTTACGTCATCAAGGAATATTTCGCCAATTACTTTCTGCACATGTCCGATGTCACTTTTGATATGGTCAGCAATGAAATGCAGGTGCATCAGAAAAAAGCCGAGCCATGGCGTGTCACACTGGTTGATACCGGTGAAGATACGTTGACAGGTGGCCGCCTCAAAAGGGTGCAGGATTACGTCAAGGATGAAGATGCCTTCTGCTTCACCTACGGTGATGGTCTTGCTGATGTAGACGTTAGTAAGCTGGTAGCTTTTCATAAATCCCACAAGAAGCTCGCAACAGTTACCGCGGTTCAGCCACCCGGGCGTTATGGAGCACTCAGCATGGAGCAGAGTCAGGTGAAGGGCTTTATTGAAAAGCCCAAGGGCGATGGCGGCTGGATCAATGGCGGCTTTTTCGTGCTTTCCCCGGAATGTCTGAAATATATCGATGGCGATCGCTCCAGCTGGGAAGGCGCTCCATTGGCACATTTGGCGGATGACGGGCAGTTGATGGCTTTCGAGCATGCCGGATTCTGGCAGCCGATGGATACCCTGCGTGAAAAGAACATGCTGGAAGACCTCTGGCAAAGTGGCAAGGCGCCCTGGAGGGTGTGGGATGAACGCTGAGTTCTGGCGTGACAAGACGGTATTTATCACCGGCCACACCGGCTTCAAGGGAGGATGGTTGACGCTCTGGCTTCATCAGATGGGTGCAAGAGTGCATGGTTATGCACTTGCGCCGAATACGACCCCCAATCTGTTTACCGAGGCCGATGTCGCAGATGCGCTGGCCGGGCACACGGTTGCCGATATTCGAGATGCACAGGCGCTGCATGCTGCAATAGCGGCTGCGCAGCCCGAAATAGTCCTGCATCTGGCGGCTCAGCCTTTGGTAAGGTATTCCTATGAAGAGCCGGTAGAAACCTATTCGACCAATGTGATGGGTACGGTGAATCTGCTCGAAGCCGTGCGCAAGGTCAAGTCAGTAAAAGCGGTAGTAAATGTCACAACAGACAAATGTTACGAAAATCGTGAATGGGTCTGGCCTTATCGTGAAGAAGAAGCCATGGGCGGCCATGATCCTTATTCAAGTAGCAAAGCCTGCTCGGAGATTGTCACGGCAGCTTATCGCCGGTCATTTCTGACCGAGCAGGGTGTCGCGGTTGCCACAGCCAGAGCTGGTAACGTGATAGGCGGTGGTGACTGGTCTGCTGATCGACTGGTGCCGGATTTTCTCAAGGCAATGGATGCAAAACAACCATTGCTGATTCGTTCTCCCAATGCCAACCGGCCTTGGCAGCATGTGTTGGAACCATTGTCCGGCTATATCAGCCTGGCTGAAAACTTGTTCAGGCAACCGAATGAGTTTTCAGAAGCCTGGAATTTCGGCCCGGCCGAGGATGACGCCCGGACTGTGCAATGGATAGTCGAGCAACTGGTGGCAGCGACGCCGGGCGCAGCATGGCAGGTCGATGGCAAGCCACAATTGCATGAGGCCAATTATTTGAAGCTGGACAGCAGCAAGGCGCGCGCCAAGCTGAGGTGGAAGCCGCGCTGGAATCTCAAATCCGCGCTGAACAAGACGATCGAATGGCATTCTGCCTGGCGTAACGGGCAGGATATGCGGCAAATGACCATTGCCCAGATTCGAGCCTATCAAGACACGGCTCAAGCGGTTTAGTCATGGCGCAGCTCGAATTCATCAAGACCCCCATCGCAGGGCTAACTGTCGTGCAACGTAACCCGATTGAAGACGCCCGTGGTTTCTTCAGTCGTTTTTATTGTGCCAATGAATTTGCCACACTCGGTTTTGAAAAACCAATCCAGCAGATCAACCACACATACACCGTTAAGGCAGGCGCGGTCCGTGGCATGCACTTCCAATACCCACCGCATGCCGAAGTTAAAATGGTCAGTTGCCTGCGCGGGGAAGTGTTCGATGTGGCTGTGGATTTGAGGCAGGATTCGCCGACTTTTCTGCAATGGCATGCCGAAGTTCTCAGTGCCGCCACTCGTCGCAGTTTATTGATACCGGAAGGTTTTGCCCATGGCTTTCAAACACTGACGAATGATTGCGAATTGATTTACCTGCATACAGCGCCCTATGTAAAAGAAGCGGAAGGCGCACTTAACGCGACTGACACACAATTGAATATCAAATGGCCACTCGAGATTACGGAAATGTCCGATCGAGATCGTGCACATCCCATGATATCCCCGAACTTTAGAGGATTAGCAGTATGAAATGCCGTCACTGCCAAAGTGAATTAACCACCACATTCGTTGATCTTGGCAGTGCGCCACCATCCAATGCCTACCTGACTGAAGCCCAGCTGAAAGCCCCGGAAAAGTGGTTCCCGCTCAAGGTCATGGTTTGCGATCATTGCTGGCTGGTACAAACGGAAGATTACGCCGGCGCAGAAGAGCTATTTGATACGGAGTATGCCTATTTCAGCTCCTTTTCCACCTCTTGGCTCAAGCATGCGGAAACCTATGTTAGTGATATGGTAACCAGATTTCAGCTGGGATCCTCATCGCATGTCGTCGAAGTTGCCTCCAATGACGGTTATCTGCTGCAGTATGTCAAAGCCGCCGGCATTCCTTGCCTGGGTATCGAGCCGACTAAAAGTACGGCACAAGCAGCACGTGAGAAAGGCATTGAAGTCGTTGAAGACTTTTTCGGTGTAGCGCTTGCCGATAAGCTTGTAGCCGCTGGCAAGCAGGCGGATCTTACAGCTGCCAATAACGTATTGGCGCATGTGCCTGATATCAACGATTTCATATCTGGTTTCGTACGTCTGCTCAAACCGCAAGGGGTTGCAACCTTTGAATTTCCGCACCTCATGCAATTGGTGCAAAACGCACAGTTTGACACCATCTATCACGAACACTTTTCATATCTTTCGCTTACAGCGGTAAGCACGATATTTGAAGCCAATGGCCTGCAGGTGTTTGATGTGCAGGAGATACCGACACATGGTGGCAGTCTGCGCGTATTTGCCCAGCGCAAGGATACGGGCAAGCAGGCAATGAGCCCTACAGTCACCGTATTGCTGGCAAGCGAACGGAGCGCCGGCATCACGCAGCGGGCATATTATGAAGGCTTTCAGACTCGCACTGATAAAATCAAAAATGACCTGCTCGAATTCCTGATCGAGGCTAAAAGAAATAACAAAAGCATCATCGCCTATGGCGCAGCGGCAAAGGGCAACACCCTGCTTAACTATGCAGGCGCAAGACCGGATCTTCTGCCGCAAGTCGTCGACCGCAATCCGGCTAAGCAGAACAAGTATTTACCCGGCAGCCGCATACCGGTCGTCAGCGAAGATGCCATTAAGGTGGCGCGTCCAGACTATATTCTGATACTACCCTGGAATTTGCGTGAGGAAGTGCAAGCGCAATTGAGTTATGCGCGTGAGTGGGGCGTAAAATTTATTACTGTAGTCCCGAAGATAGAAGTATTGTAGTTATTTGTTATTATCCTAAAACCTAATTTGAGTAATTCAAAAATCATGAAACGCGAAATTGAAAAGTTATTATCCGAAACAGAGCGTCAATCAAACGATGTAAATAGATTTAGAGAAGAAATAATTAGTTGTTGTTTGGAGTTTGAGCATCGTATCAGAATCCCAGGACTAGCCGTGCGTGATGAAATCACTGGACCAGTTGTCGATGCGCTCTATGGTGAAAATTCAATTTTGGAAAAAACTTTATCAGATGGTACAAAGTTCCGTTTCTATTACCGTACAAAGATTGCACGTGACTTTGTTATGGCAGAGCCTGAGCAGCCAGATCATGTTTGGGAGCCTCAAACTACTAAGTTGCTTGTACATTTAGTTAAATATGCCAAAAATGCATTAATAGGCGGTGCTTATTGTGGTGATCAAGTTGTTTTGATGGCCAAGGCGATGGCAAAGAATGAAGGTGTATGCCACGCATTTGAACCTAATGCTGATCAGCTTTCAATGTTAAGACAAAATGCTGAATTAAATGACTTAACCAACATAAAAAGTTGGCCATTGGGGTTGTGGGACGTAAGCAATTCAAAGTTAAGATTTATAGGGAATGATTCGTTTGCGTCAACAATTGAAGCAGAATCGGATACTGAGGGGGGAATACCAACTATCTCTATAGATGATTACATTAAAAGCCAAGGCTTATCTAAGCTTGATCTTATTATGCTTGATATTGAAGGGGCGGAGTTAGCAGTCTTGAAAGGTGCGAGATCTATATTATCAGCTCCGCCTGGCATTGCTCCAAATGTTGTCTTTGAGATCCATAGGCACTATGTTGATTGGACAGAAGGTCTTGAAAATACAGAGATTTTTAGGTTAATGCTTGAATATGGATACAAGCTATTTGCTGTTAGGGATTTTAATTCGAATGTAAATATGCATGGAAAGCCAATTGAATTGATCCCGCCTTCTGATGTGTATCTTGATGGGCCTCCGCATGGATTCAATATCTTGGCTATAAAAGATCTTTCAATTATTGATGATCAGGAAAGTTTCAAGATAGTACGAAATGTAAGTCCAAAATTGTTGTGGCATAAAGATCCCAGCTTACATCATCCACTTGAATAAAGTTATGACAGAACTTAATACAGTATTAGGTGCTAATGGTCTTGTGGGTAGAAAGTTAGTTTCTGAATTAAAGAAGTATAAGAAGTTTGTTTGGTGCCCTTCTAGAGACGAGGAAAACCAATTATTTCAGCGTGAGCTTGGCACAATTTACTATTGTGCTGGATTGACTGCTGATTATTCCATTAGGCCATATGACACTATTGAAGCGCATGTTTCTTTATTATCCAGACTTTTGGCAAGTGCTCAGTTTGATAGGCTGGTCTACCTTTCTTCAACTCGATTATATGATTCATTGGGCGAAGTAATCGCGACTGAAGAGTTAGATCTTAAATTTAATCCATTAAATCCGCGTCATTTATATGATATTTCAAAAGCTTTAGGAGAAAATCTTTGTTTATGTGCTAGTAAGAATCGAGCATGTGTGATTCGCCTAGCATGTGTTGTTGGAAACGAATTAGTTGATGACGGATTTATTCCTATGCTGATAAATGAGGCAATAGGTAAAACTTTAATAGATGTAGAGAGTTCGCCTAATTTTGAAAGAGATTACATTGGCCTTGATGATACAGTGCGTCTAATTTTAAAAATTGCTGAACAGGGTAAAAGGTCGGTCTATAACATTGCGAGCGGAAGAAATACGAAGAACTCTCATCTTGCTGCCATTATTAGTGAATTCACTGGATGCGAAATTGTTTTTAAGTTTCAAAAGAGTCTTTCTTTCCCCCAAATAGATATCAGCAGAGTTAAAGATGAATTCGATTTCGAGCCTACTTTAATAAAAGATTTAATTGAAAATCTGATTGATAATGCGAGACCTGATTTTGATAATAAAAGATTTTAGCCAAGCGCGATTAATTGAATATCTCAGTACTCAATTAGCTAATTTTTTTCCAGATGGGAGGCCTGTAAGGCAACTGATTGAGTGCCATTTGGATCAGGCGCTTTTGAGATTACAAACTTGTATTAATGCTGTTCGTGTTTGGCAGATGGATGTATTTGATTACACACATTCTAGTCAGTACGCTATTTTTCTTTACTATTTAGCGAATACAATTTGGCGAAATGAAGGGGATGAGCAAAAGATTTGTACTAAGCTTTTCTATTTAAATAAAGCTCTTAATGGCATTGACTGTTTTTATGAGATTGAAATGCCAGAAGTGTTTTTTATTGGGCACTCTGTTGGAATAGTTTTGGCAAAAGCAACATATGGGAATTACCTGATTTTGTATCAGAATTCTACTGTTGGTAAAAATCATGGAATTGCTCCTGTGCTAGGTGATGGTGTTGTTATGTACCCGAACACTGCAATAATTGGACGGTCGAACGTTGAGTCATGTAGCGTGATATCTCAAGGTGTTGGCGTAGTTAATAAGGATGTTCCTGGTGAATGTCTGGTTTTTCAGAAAGAAGGCGGTGAATTAGTCTTCAAAAAATTGAAACGAAGTATACATGCGGATATATTTCGTGATTTTTCATGAATTTGATATGAAATCAGATAATTTCGAGGGTGTCCCGAATTTTGTGTAAACGGGGTTTGGGTTAACGGATAGGCATCCGCTCCTCGAACATGATGGTAAACCGGTTCAGAGCGCCTTTCCAGTTTTGCAGTGGCATCGTCCACTTCTGGCTGATGTTCATCAGCGCCAGGTAGAACAGTTTTAGCAACGCCTCATCGCTGGGGAATGACCCCCGGTTCTTGGTAATCTTGCGCAGTGACATGTTCACCGACTCGATAGCATTGGTGGTGTAGATGATGCGGCGTATCTCGGGTGGATAGTCGAAGAACGGGATGATGCGCGGCCAGTTGCGCCGCCAGGATTGCACGATGGGCGGATAGTCAGCGCCCCACTTTTCCTCGAATTCATCCAGACGGGTTTCGGCCTCCTCCACGGTGG
>CAZEOE010000007.1:0-6675 GCA_964513665.1 Candidatus Woesearchaeota archaeon
ATTCAGTAAACAATAAAAACTCCTGATTTCAACTAGTTGGATGATAACAGAAAGAAAAGTGATAAAGGGTTCTGATCCTGGACATTTTAGGGTTGCTATTTTTGGTTCTGCTAGAATAAGAAAAAAAGATGAGGTATATGACAATATATACTCTCTTGCGAAGATGTTAGGGGAACGCGGAATAGATGTTGTGACTGGGGGTGGTCCTGGACTGATGGAAGCGGCAAATTCTGGACATAAATCTGGAAGTAAGCAGACAAAGGCGCACAGCATAGGTTTGGGAATAAGACTGCCAAGGGAACAGAGATTCAATAAGAGTCTTGATTACAAGGAAAAATTTGAGAGATTTACAAATAGACTTGATAGGTTCATGCTTTTATCAAATGCTGTTGTTGTATCTGATGGAGGAGTTGGTACCATGCTAGAACTTTTCTACACTTGGCAACTCGTTCAGACAAATAAGATATGTAATATACCTATAATTCTTATGGGAGATATGTGGATTCCATTTGTAGACTGGTTAAAAAAATACCCTTTAAAAAGAAAATATTTTGATAAGAAGGATTTGGATATGTTAATACTTGCTAAGAATCAGAAGAGAGTTATAGAGATAATAGATGAGGTATATAGTGAATTTAAAAAGGGAAATAGAAACTTCTGTGTTAATTTTGAAAAGTATAAATGATGCCAAAAAACAAGATAGACAAAAAAACATTGAATGAGATAAATGATAGGCTTGTGAGTTTTGGAAAAAAGAATGAGCGAGAGAAATTTCTTGAATTCCTCTTTTGTATTTTAACTCCACAAAGCAACGCCCAGAGATGTTGGCAGGCTGTTCTTGAGATTGACAAGCTTAAGAAGATTGATTTTGATAATGTTAGAGAGATACTTAAATCGAGAGTTAGATTCCATAACACAAAAGCAAAGAGAATAGTTGAGGCTAATGAAAAATGGAGCCTTATAAGAAAGGAAATAGAAAAAATTGAAGATCCTGTTTATCTGAGAAACTGGCTGTGTGAAAATGTGAATGGTTATGGTTTGAAGGAAGCTGGACATTTCCTAAGAAATATAGGAAAATCTGAGAATAAAATTGCGATTCTTGACAGACATATACTAAGAAATCTAAAAGCGCTGAATATAATCAAGGATGAGAAAATAAAAGGGAGAAAAAATTACCTTGAAATTGAAGACAGTTTCAAGAAGTATTCTGAGGAAATTGGTATAGAGCTTGACAAACTAGACATGTTTTGGTGGAGTCAAGAGAATGGAGAGATATTCAAGTAGTCTCCTGTAATTTTGATAGCGGACCAACTATGTATTTCTTTTGAAGAGCAAAAAATTTGTTTGATAGACCGCCACTAGATCCGGTTGGTATATGCATTATTGGATGTCTGACCGATAGACCAGAATATCTATTGTCTGTGAAAACATAATCTTTTATCTCAAGGATTGGCTCAAAATCTCCAAAGACATATCTTGCGCCCTTATCCGATTTTATTTCTGACATGAATTTAGAGTCAATTGGAGGGAGGAGGATTCTTGATGCCTCATCAATATCTGAAACTCCGACGAAAAATGCTAAAAAATCAAGCCTTGCTCCTTTGCGTCTGGAGGGAGTTTCATAACCTAAAAACTGATGATGTCTTCCTTGAGTGATTTCTAAAAAATTCTTATGCCGAGTTAATTTTGGCTTTTTTGTTGGAGAAAAAGAAAGTTCTGCAAATGCTGATTCATAACGATTCATTAATTCCAGAGAGAGCTGAGATGGATCTGCAGGATAAATCCTATTTCTCTTAGTCATCTTTTAATTAAGATTTACTGTTTAAAAATCATTGTTGTTATAGAAAAGGTATATTAGAACGCTTTATAAAGTTTAATTTTTTAGAATGAGAATGAAAGGAGTGATGGTTATCAGCCTTGGAGGAAGCGTTATTGTTCCTGAAGGAAAGCCCAATTATAGACTTTTAGAGGACTTTAAAAGAACGCTGAGGGCAAATTATAGAAATTATAAGTTTGTTGTTGTATGTGGTGGAGGGAGTGTTGCGAGAAAGTACATCTCTGTTTTAGAAAAAGAAGGAAAGTCTGCAAAGGAACTTTCGATTGCTGGGATAAGGGCTACAAGGATGAATGCTCAATTTGTGATGCAGTTATTTGGAAAAGAAGCAAACGATAGACTTCCCCTAAACATGGAAGATGTTAAAGACTCTCTTGCTAAGAACGAGGTTGTTATCTGTGGGGCGTTGAGATACTCGCCTAAATCGACATCCGACGGAACTGCTGCGAAGCTTGCTAAATTTCTTGGGGGAGAATTTATAAATATAACTAAGACAAATGGGCTCTATTCTGCAAACCCTGAAACGCATAAGGACGCTGTTTTTATCCCTAAAATATCATGGAAAAACTTTGAGAAGAGAGCGCTTTCTTTAAAATTTAAGGCTGGACAGCATTTTGTACTTGACCAGCAAGCATCTATAATAATAAGAAAGAATAAGATAAAGACATACATAATTGGCAAGGATATGAAAAACCTTGGGAAAATATTAAAGGGAAAGAATTTTAACGGAACAGTTATTGAGGGTTAGAATGATAATTAACACGGGAAAAGTTGAAGAAGCCAAACAGCTTATAAAAAAAGCGCCCAGACCTATTTTTATCGTTGCCAAAGATGATGAATTTAACAGGAAAATGATTGAATATGGTAAATTTGATTTTTTGATCGATATAGAAGGAGGCAGAAGGAAAGATACACTAAGGCAATCTGATTCGGGACTTAATGAATATCTTGCAAAAACCGCCGAAAAGAATGGTGTATCTCTCGGTATAGATCTTGAAAAAATAAGGAAGCTTGGAAGAGATGAAAAGGCTTTGCGTATAATGAGAATAATCCAAAACATAAAATTATGCAGAAAAACAAAAACAAAGATAAAATTATTTGGAGTTAAAGATCCAAAAAATGCATTCTCACTTATGATTAGTTTGGGATCTTCCAGTTCTCAGGCAAAAGAAGCGGTTATCTAAATAGGAATATTTTTAATTGGGTCTCTCTTAGAGTGAAAATGGAAAATGTGAAGGATGTTGCAGAAAATCTCTCTCCTGTTGAAAAAAAAGTTATCCCATTTATAAATCTGGGCTATCGTGAAATGAAGGAGAGGACAGGACTAGATGACACAAGTATTTTAAGAGCTCTCCGATTTCTGGAGAATAAAGGTATTGTAAAGGTCAATATAAAAAAAAGCAGAAGAATAGACTTAGGGACAAATGGGATATATTATAAAAAAAATGGTCTTCCTGAAAGGAGACTTTTAACATATATCGAACAAAAGACAAAAACTAGTCTTGAGGATGTTGGAAAAAATTCAGGATTGAGTGAGAATGAATTTAAAGTTTCATTAGGTGTGCTAAAGGGAAAAGCAATTATTGATGTAAAAAATGGTTTTTTGATTTTAAATGCTAAAAAAGAAGACATATTAAAAAAAAGTCTTGAGGAAATCTTTATAGAAAGCCTGCCTCTTGACGAGAATGAGCTTAATGAGCAACAAAAATATGCTTATGAAAATTTAAAGAAAAGGAAAGAGATAGTCGAAGTTTTTGAAGAAAATCTTGTTGAGTTTAACATAACTCCTTTTGGTAAAAAAGTTATGAGCATAAAGATTGATGTTGACCTTGTTGAGGAACTGACTCCTGATTTGATAAAAAACTGGAAGAGAGGTATGAAATTTAGGAAATATGATGTTCTTGCGGAAGTACCTCGAGTATATGGGGGAAGGAAGCATTTCGTAAGCGATATGGTGCAGAAAACTAGGAGAACATGGATTGAGCTCGGGTTTAGGGAAATGTCAGGACCTAAGGCTGACAGCTCGTTCTGGATATTTGATGCACTTTTCACACCGCAGGATCACCCGGCAAGAGAAATGCAAGATACTTTTTTTATTAAGGATGTGGAAAGCAAATTGCCCGAGCAAAAACTTGTAGAGAGAGTAAGAGAGGCGCATGAAAAAGGAATTTCAGGAAGCAAGGGATGGAAATACACTTGGGATGAGCATATAGCTATGAAAACAGTTCTGAGAACACACACTACAGGATTATCTGCGAGAAAAATATTTGAGTCTAAAAATAGCGGAAAATACTTTGCGATAGGAAAGGTGTTTAGAAATGAGACTTTGGACTCTTCGCATCTTTTTGAATTTAATCAGACTGAGGGAATAATAATTGATGAAAACGCTAATTTTAGAGAGCTCATTGGATACTTAAAGAGTTTTCTTGAGAAAATGGGTTTTAAAAAAATAAGATTCAGACCTCATTACTTCCCTTATACCGAGCCTAGTGTGGAGGCTGATGTTTACAGTGAGAAGAGTAAAAAATGGGTTGAAATACTCGGAGCTGGAATTTTAAGACCTGAGGTAGTAGTTCCGATTTACGGAGAATTTATTCCTGTTTTGGCCTGGGGAATGGGTCTTGATAGGATAATTAAGGAGAAGTTTAATTTTGAAGACATAAGAGAGTTGTATTCAAATGATATAGGTTTTCTGAGAAATAGGGAGGTTGTATAATGGCTATTGTAAGTGTTGAAAAAAGTGAGTTGAAAAATATAATTGGAGACAAGAGTGATGGAGAGATAGATGAAATGCTTAATTTATTCGGGGCAGGTGTTGAGAGCATGACTGAGGGAAAAATTGATGTTGAAATTACACCAAACAGACCTGATTTACTATCTAAACGCCTGCTCTTGAAGGCTATTAGACATTTTTATGGGAAAGATAAGGGAATCAAAATTTATGAATGTGTAAAGGCAAAAGAAGATTATTTAGTCAGAGTTGATAAGAGTGTTTTGGATGTTAGACCTTATACTTCCTGCTGTATTGTAAAAAATCTCAAACTTAAAGATGACAATATAACGGAGATAATTGAATTACAAGAGAAGCTACACAGCATTGTTGGGAGAAACAGGAAAAAAATGGCTCTTGGAGTCTATCCGCTTGATAAAATAACCTTGCCGATAACTTATGAGGCAAGACAGCCTAAAAATATCAAATTTGTTCCGTTGGGAGAGAAAAAGGAGATGAGTGCTGATGAGATACTCAGGAAAACTGATATTGGAAAGAACTACGCGCATTTGTTATTGGAATATGAAAAGTATCCTGTTTTTGTTGACTCTGCCGGAAGAATATTATCCATGCCTCCTGTGATAAACAGCAACGAAACCGGAAGAGTTGATGAAGAGACTAAAGAAGTATTTCTTGAATGCTCAGGACATGACATGAATCTTGTAAAAAAGGTTCTGAATATAATGGCTCTGACTCTGGCGGAAATGGGGGGGAAGATATATCAGATGACTTTGGAAAACGAAAAAGAGAAATTTAAGACTCCGGAGTTAGAACGCGAAAAGATAAAATTGAAATGCGAGAATGTAAAAAAACTACTTGGCTTGGATATTAATGAAAATGAAATAAAGAAACTTCTTGTTAAACATGATATAGATTATGATAAGGGTGTTGCTAAAGTCCCTCCTTATAGGATGGATTTCATGCATGAGCATGATTTGATAGAAGATATTGCTATATCTTACGGATACGAAAAAATTGAGCCTTATGTGAGAAATATGGTTAGCTTTGGAGAGGAAGAAAGCTCTAATGTTTTTAGAGAGAAAATAAAGGAACTCTTAGTTGGTTTGGAGTATATCGAATTAAATACATATCATCTTATAAAAAAGGAAGAAAATGATAAATTAAATTTGAATTGTCTTGAAACTGAAAATTCCAGGAGTGAATATAAAATTTTAAGAAGCTCTTTACTTCCTTCATGCTTAAGAGTGCTTTCTGAAAATAAAGATAGGGATTACCCTCAAAGAGTTTTCGAGATAGGGAGTGTTTTTTCTCTTGAAAAAGGTGGAGCGCAAATAAAGGAAAATGAAAATCTTATCGTTGCATTTCTGCCTGGGAATTATACTGGAATAAAACAGATTGCGAATTATCTGTTTAGCGCCTTTGGAATTAAATGTGAATTTTCCGGAGAAAATGTTGAAGGCTTTATAGAAGGGAGAGTTGCAAAAATTTCAGTAGGGGGAAAGAAGATTGGGTTTATAGGCGAAACGCATCCTGATACATTGAAGAGTTTTGGGATAAAGATGCCTCTTGCTGTAATGGAGATAGATGTTGATTGTTTTTTAAACCCTCAGCCGAAGTAGTTCCTTTCTTTTTTTGGCTGTGCTATGGAGGGTTTCTTCATAGATTTAAGTAAAGTTGTAAAGTCAGATTTTATATCAGCCCATGTTTGATAAATTTTCCTTATCATTTCAGCCTCGGATTTTTCATCATAGCTTATTTCCCTGTCCAGTGCGTTGAGGCTTAATTCCGCGAGAGAAATATACATTTTGTTTATAAGTTTCCTGTCTTCATCCGACATAGAGCGAATATAGGATACATACATCATAGGCGCATTCATAGGATTAAGAAGCATCTCCAAAAATCCAAGAGAGTTCACTATCTTCTCCATCATCACTTTTCTTACAGAGCGTAAAATAGTCATTGTTTCCCTGTCTAGCTTTTCTAATTCAAAAGTTTCATTTAACGTGTCGAAATATGGAAGAGAATATTTTTTAGCTAATATTTCAAAATCTCTTTTTAGTTCTTTAAGGTCCATTTGATTTCATATTCTGAGAGTTTTTATATTTAACCT
>CAZEOE010000007.1:6775-21325 GCA_964513665.1 Candidatus Woesearchaeota archaeon
TCACTTCTTGCTTTCTAAAAGAAGATCAATGATTCTTGTCATTTCGGAAAGGAACTTTTCTGAGAGGGCTTGCCATTCGTCTATTTCTGCTCCCTTCACGTTTTTTACCTGTCCATGGGCGATGCCTTTATGCAGAATATATAAATCTTCCATTGATTTTATGTATGCTGACTTTAGCATGCCTGTATCTACAAATGTTTCTTTTAATAGTTCTGGAATATGCTCTGGAGAGGGAGGTATTTTTCCAGCAGTCATAAGTGCAGCCTGAGCAGAATCCACCATAGCCCAATATGCTCCTTCTATAGCTCCCATTTCAGCATTTCTTGAACGGGCGATATGCCAGGGAGCTCTCTGCAATGCTGCATGAACTGCTTCTGGAGTTGATTTTATCTTTCCCTTAAGAAGGAGCGCCTTTAGAGGATTGAAAAAACCTCCGATATCTAAAAGACCTTCCCCATAACGAAGAATGTTTATCACGACTGGGTCGCCATGTAAAAGATCTTCCCACCAAGTTGTAAGTTTTATTGTGTTTATATGCAACTCATATGGATAATTTTGCGAGGCTATCAATTTTGATAATTCTTCTCTGTACCATGAAACTAATTCTAGATCCCATTCTATTGCCGCGTCATCTATTATAAGAACTATATCTATATCTGAGCCTTCGGTAGCCGTATTTTTTTCTGTTGCTTGCGAGCCGAATAGAATTGATGCTTTTATTATTCTGTCAAATTTTCTATTCGCTTTTATCGCGAAATCCATTGCGACTTCTTTCTCTGTTACGGGAGCCTTTTCCTTTGCAGGCATCTCGTGAGGAGATGAATTATGTTCTTTCTTAACAAATTTTATCTTTCTCGACTTAGACTTCCCTTTTTTCTGATTTGATTTCTTCTTCATTTACACCTCTCTAATAATGAAAAGCTGGCTTGTTTTTAAATGTTTTTGGATTACTCTATTGGAGCACCTGATGCCCTGCTTCTCCCTGCCATCTGACCTCCAAGCTCTGGAGGCATATTTGAAAACCCTGAACCATAAAGAGAAAAGTGAGTATCAGGGAGAATTCTTCCGTAACCTGAGAAATAACCTCCTGAGGAATTTGCTAATTGATTCCAATATGGGCTCATTTTCATCGAGTAAACCGGTGAACCGAATGCGCGCAGGGTTTCAAGCATAGGAGTAGTTTTGAAATGTTGATACCAGCCTCCTGTTTCAACAATTTTTTTTGCCTGCTCGTTGTATTTTTTTATCGCCTCCAACATAGGCGCTACAGGAACGTTACCCATACCCATAGGAAGTTCTGTGTGCTCCATGCCAAAATTATCCGAGAGGTGAATGTGTTTAACATTTTGAGCTACTTTTTTTGTCTGTTCTATTATATCTTTTTCTGTGTAACCAAACTTCCTCATCATATTTATGTGGCCTACGTCCCAGGTGACTCCTATCAATTTTTTGGCTTGATTCTCTGCCTCACTTTTTGATAATCCTTCCTCGGTTAATTTATTTTGCAAAATCTTTCTGGACTTTTCAACCAAACCATTAAGATCCTCGGCACGTGTAAGACCTGAACCTGCCGGAGGATTCTCTATAGAGATTATCGGAGCAGTGTCCTTGAATTCCTGATATGCGTTGAATGCTGCATTGGCGAAAGTTTTGGCTGATTTCTCTATTGCAAAATCCCTTAACGGTTTAAATGTTTGAGGAGGGACTATTGAGCCAAGAACCTGGACTCCTCTTTCAATTTCTTCCGCAAATTTAAGAAATTCCTTTGGATCTCTTGACTCTAAATATTTTATTTTTTCTTTTAATTCTTTTCTATATTCGTCCAGTTTTTCAACATCATTTGATGAGCCGTTTAGTTTTGCAGTTTCATAGGCTTGATTGAATAACTTTTTCAAGTCCTGATAGGCATCGCGAAGATAGTATTCTCCATGACCTATCTCGTAAATTTGTGATTTCCCTATGTCCTTAAGGTCTTTTGGTAGTTTTTCTAGATTCTCTTTTTGTTTTCCTCCCAATGTGTAATCACTGTAGGCATCTAATACCTCTGATTCTTCTTTCTCGCCCTTATCGGGGAGAGCATTCCTTATTATTCTGTATCCAGAATTTGCGTGAAAACTCAAATTTTGAAGCTGTCGATACCAGACTTCTTTATTTTTTTCCTCTATAAATTTCACCATTAGTTTTTCCTGGTCTTTCACATTTACAATATTATCCTGGCTTTTGAAATAATCCTGTTTGAAAGGTATTCTGTCAAGGCTTCCTGAATTTTCGTCTACTACATACATTTCGGTTACCTGCTCCATCATCTTTTTTTCCTTCGTTACAGGGTCTATTACTTCGGTCTTTATTTTTTGAATAGGATCAGGAATTCCGTTGCTGGAATGGAATGTGACAACTATATTGCCTGTTGGGTCTAGCCTATGCGATCTTTTTATTGCGCTCCAAACTTCTCTTTCAACTTGCTCTCGACTGTTTTCGCTCCAGCCCTGTCTTGAAAAGCCAGTTGGTTCTACCAGAGGGCCGTGAAAAGTTAAATCTACGCCAGTTAATTTTTTAAGACGATTTATTTCTGTTAGGTGTTGATCTGGAATGTAATCAAGAACTTCGGGAGAGACTCCGGAAACTTCTATAACTTTTTGACCTGTGCTTATCTTTTTCGCTACGGCATCTAATTGATTTGCCAGTCTGGGATCTGTTGGAGTACCAAAATGACCTGCGGGAATGCTATATCCAGAAGAAAAATTTATTGAATACTCCTTTCCGTAGCTCGGATCGAAACCGTAATCTGCTCCTGCATAAAAGTTAACCTCGTTTGCCATTTTTATCAATGGAGAATTTAATTTAAATACTTATGTCCGAATTGTTTAATAGTTTATTATTGCGAATATTAATTGAGTTGGGTTTATAATCCTTAAATATTATATAAAACTTTGTTGTAAGTTGTTTGAATTTTCTTATTATGTCAAATTTGTAAATGTTATTATATATGAAAGATATTTTATGTGAACCTAATTATATCCTTATAACTGTGGTGTGATAACTGTTTTACCCAGGGTATCTTCTTTTAAGGTGTTTGTGTTTTTCCTGCTCTTCAATCTGATACTGCCTGTTTTGCTCGAAAATGTTTTCCTGACTAGACTGCTGAGAAATCTGGTCGTCCCTGAAAAAGTTTCTTTGTTGAGTCGGCCTTATAAGGGGAGTCAGATTATTAGACGCGGAGAGGTCATTTCCCCTTAGTTCGGGAGAAGAGTATCGTCTCTCTGTTTGTGAATTGTCTCTATTTCTATCTGAATAAATTGGAGACGTTCTTGCAGACTCCTCATTCTCTTCCTTCCTTAATTCGCGATGATTTGTTTCTTCATCCTGTCTGGCATTTGAAAATGAAAGCTGACTTTCTATTTTTGAAGGTCTTGAAGAAACCTCTACTTCGAACTCAGATACTTCGGACTTTGCAGGAGAATCTATATGATCATTTTTATCGCGAGAGATTTCCTTTATTTTTGTTTCTCTCCTTATCTCCTTTATTTCTTTGATTTTTTTCATATACTTATAAGGTTAAAGTTATATTAAAAACTTTGTAATGATTTGTATTAAGATTATATTGTGGGCCAGCCGTATGACTTCTTGAAACCGTTGTAAAGTTTACCACAACCATATCTAGCTGATAAGATTGCCTGAGACCTTAATACTTTTTCATAGTCTGTATCTTTAAGAATTCCTTTTGATAGATCTTTTTTCTCTGTCTTCTTCTCTGAAAAATTAAACAGCGCCCTGAAAGGGTTTATGTCTTCTGAGGTTTTCTCCTGCTCTTTCTTTGGTTTTGATCCTTCTAAAAGATCGTCTATATCCGCATTTATCTGGGCAAGAGACTCTTCTGTCGCCCCCATTATATATTTGAATGCGTCACCGATGTCATCTTTCTCTATTTCTGATTTTAGTATTTGTAGTTCATCTTCATTTAGAGCAAAACTTGAGAAAGTAATGTCTATTTTTCCCCTGAACATATACCCTCCTCTTTGATCGACCCTTTCAGGAATCGACCTGAAGGAAAATTCAACTATTGAAATTGGAGTGTATTTTCTCATTTTTGTTTTAAGGAAAAACTTGGGAAGCAGACCTTTGTCTACATCTCCCTTTGGATCGTATTTTCCCTTCGCCATTAGAACCAATTCAAAAATGGCTGTGTTGAATTGATTAACTATCGATGCATTTGGAGAAAGATTCTGCTCAAGTCCCTGAGAAGATTTAAGTATTGGCTTCAACCAACGAGAATATAACTTGAGAGAATTTACCTGGCTCTTAAGATATATTTTTTCTATTTCGAATCTTTTTCTTAGTTCTTTCTCAGATTCTTCTACCCATTTGAAAAATTCTGGAACTCTCTGTTGGAGAATTCTTTTTACCCTATCGTTTAAATCTAATTTATTCACTTCTTCTAATGAGCCTGAAGCCATGAATGCATCTCTTATCGTTACGAAATCCAATTGTTGTGCCAAACCATTTATGCTTCCAGTTCCACGGTTTATGTCTACACGGTCCATCCAAAGTTGTTTTAGTGATAAGAGGGCTGCATTTTTTTTGTCTTTTGATTTTAAATCATCATATGTTGAGAGTCTTAACTTGAATTCCTTTAGGTCGTAAATAAGATTTAAAACTGATCTTACAACTGTGTTTATTGTGCCGAATAATTTCATTGCATCATCGTGTAAAACTGTCGCTCTTTTGCTCATTTCCGCGAAATGCCCTGAGCCAGGTGAAGCGACAAAATTGTCCACTAGTTTTTCGGCTTCTCCGAATTCCCTATTAACCGTGTCAAGTATCCAAAAATATACCTGTTCAAGAGACTGAGAGGATGCATCGTATGATAGAGTATGTTTTTCTATTGGATATTTCAAACCAACCATTTTAAAAGTATTTAGTTTTTCTGCTTCATCCTGCGTATTTATCATATCCGTTTCTTTTATCTTAGCTTTATCGGCTGCTTTTCTATAGCCTTCTTTTTTCGCTATTTCTTTTACTAACTTATTCAAAGGCGTTCCCGATTCATCTTTTTCATCATCGCAAAAAACATCTGGATTTATTGCAGCTATTAGCTTTTTTATGTCTACGACCATGTTCCTCTTTCTTTTCTAAATGAACATTTCTGTTTATATAAAGATTAGCCTTATATCTCGGAGTGGTGATTTTCGTATTTTTTAGTGTTTATGTGACCTTCCCTTAAAACTCCTCTTTCTTTACCTAAATTTATTAGTTCTTGTTGTCTTGAATCTATAGCCTTAATGTAATATAGTTTTCCACCTACCTCTATACATGATTCTCTGGGATCGTAAGTGGCTATCTCTATGCCTTTTTGAGAAATTGATATTATTTTCTCAAGATATTTTAGATTGTTTTCTCGGTCTAGCAATTTTCTCATTTTTCGGTCTATAAGATTAAAGAATATCATGTTATTAAGAGACATTACATTTAAATAAAACTTTTGTTTTTCTTAATAATGGGTGGAGATGTGATAGATTATACCTATCTTAAGAAGAGAGGCTTATTGAAAATAAAAGATATCCCTAAGAGTAATAACTTGGATTTGAAATCAGGATATGCGGATCTTACAAGTAATACAAACAAATTGTCTAATGAACCTGCTCTGCCTGTACAGAATGAAAGCCCCCTTAGTTTTCTTGATAGCCTCGCAGGAAGTGTGGCAACCCAGACCAAGGCAGATAACGCGGTGGATACTCTTGAAATAAAAGATTTAAAAGTCAAAATAGAAGACCTTGAATATAAACTTGAAAGGTTGATTGAGAGGCTTGAGAGAATTGAGAGTGAGAGATAGATATCCTTAAATAACTAATTTCTTATATGTTTTTATGAAACATCTTGAGAAGGAAATATGGGCTTATTCTCTGAGAAATGCCATAGAGTATGGCAAGAGTGAATCGAAAAATGTTCTTGCGAAGCTTTTCGCTCATGGACTTGACAAAAAACAGATTCCTTCTATAATGCCTGAAATAGAAAAGATAGTTTCTGAAGTAAATTCCATGAGCTCTGAGAAAAGAATTTCGGAATTTGAAAAATTTAAACAGTATGTTAAAGAAAAAGAGCATAAAGAAAAGACTCTTCCAGAACTACCAAATGTAAAGGGAATTGTTGTTACAAGAATACCCCCTGAACCTTCTAAGCATCTGCACATCGGTCATGCAATTTCATTTGTACTGAATTATATTTATGCTAAGAGATATAATGGAAAGTGTATCCTTAGATTTGAGGATGCAAATCCTGAAAAAGTCACAAAAGAATATGCTGACTCCATAGTTGAGGATATTGAAGAATATCTCGATATAAAAGTTGATTCTGTAAAATATGTGTCTGATGATATGCCTTTGATGTATGAATTTGCTGAAAAACTATTGAAAAGTAAAAAGGCTTACATGTGTTTTTGCTCAAGAGAAGACATGCAGAAATTAAGACATGAGGGGAAGGAATGTTCATGCAGAACAAATAATTTGGAAAAAAACATGGATGAGTGGAAAAAATTCCTTAAGGGCAATTATATGAACGGAGAGTGTGTTCTACGCTTGGTTGGAGATATGCAAAACAAAAATCATGTCATGCGAGATCCTGTGATATTCAGAGCTGTTGAAGCTAGTCATTTTAGACATAAAAATAAATATAAGGTCTGGCCTATGTATGATTTTTATAATCCGATAGAAGACAGCCTTATGGGCATAACGCATATTTTGAGGAGCAATGAATTCGAACAAAGAGTTGAGTTACAAGATCTAATAAAAGAAACTCTTGGGCTTGGCAAACAGACTATTGTTCAATATGGGAGATTTAATGTTATAGACGCGACGACAAAGGGGAGAGAAATAAGAGAGCTTATTGAAAGTGGGGAATTTATAGGATGGGATGATCCTAGGTTAGTTACGTTGAAAGCCTTGAAAAGGAGAGGTATAACGAAGGAAGTTATTTATGCTCTTGTAAATGAAGTAGGACTTTCAAAATATCAGGTTAATCTTGATTTTGATATGATTGCCGCGATAAGCAGAAAAATTCTTGACAAAAAAGTTGATAGATATTATTTTGTAAAAGATCCTGTAAAACTTGATTTTAAGAATAAGGTCGAAGAAAGGGTTGTTGAAATAAAAATTCATCCTGATAGAGATGAGAAGAGAAAGGTTAAAGTCGATGGAGATATATTTATTTCCAAGGAAGATTATGAAAAGTTCAAAGGGAGCGAGATACGATTAATGAATTTGTTCAATATTAAACTTGGGAAAAAGTGCGAGGTGGTTGAAGATAATATGAAAGTTCAAAAAATACAGTGGGTTTCTGAGGGTTTAAAGGCTAAAATAATGATGGATAGCGGAGAATATGCTTTTGGTCTTGTGGAAGAGGGAATCAAAAGGTTAAAAAACTCAGAAATTGTTCAATTAGAGAGGTTTGGTTTCGCCAGACTTGATAAAAAGGAGAAAGGTGAATTGATATTTTGGTTCACACATAAATAATGGTTAAAACAATAGAGGTGAAAGGAGGTAGAGAAAAATGATGAATAAAAAAGGATTGAGCACTGTTGTCGCTACCGTCCTTATAGTATTGCTGTCTCTTGTCGCTGTTACATTGCTCTGGACATTTATCAGAGGAGGTATAGAAGACACGAGTTCTGCTGTTGATGTTGCTAATAAGTGTTTGAATACAGAATTCAAGCCTACAGCTTGTAAGCTTAATGGACCAGCAAATACGGCTCCTAGCGTTAATGCTACTGTTCAGTTACTTAGAGGTGATCCTGATGGATATAGAATAATACTTGAAGATGTGAACGGAAATACAAATGTTAGCATTACTCAAGGAGATATAACTACGCTTCAAACTGCGACATACAATGATTTTGGTGTCCCAGCAGGACCAGATAGAGCGCCCTACAAGATAAAGGTTGCTCCGGTAATAAAGGACACTCAGGGACAGGATGCTTTGTGCGATCCTTCACCTACAGTTATAGAGTGTAATTAAGTTTATTTTTTATTTTTTTATCTTTTAATTTTTATATTATGATAGAGGTAGAAGCAAAAGTAAAAATTGATTATCCGAAGGAATGCAGGGCTATGGCGAGAAAGTATGGCCGTTTCGTAGGTGTTCAAGAAAAGATAGATGATTATTATACGCTTGAAAATGTTAAGAGTTATCCTAAAAAGAGTCTTAGGATAAGAAGAAAAAATAATATTTATGAGGTTAATTTTAAGCAAAAAATTTCCCTTCTTGAAGGAGTTTATGCGAAAAAAGAAAGCGAGTTCAAGGTATCAGACATAGAAAGTTTTCTTGAACTTATAGGAGATTTTGGATTTAAAAAGTGGCTAAGGAAATATAAGCGAAGTGAGATTTATGAGGTTTCAAAAAAATTCCATATTGAAATTAATTTTGTTAAGGGTCTCGGATGGTTTTTAGAAGTTGAGTATTTGGCAAACAAAGGAGAGGTTAGGAAGGCAAGAGAGAAAGTATATTCAATGATAAGAAAATTTGGGTACACTGAAAAAAATGTTGTTCAGGACGGATATACTAAATTGTTGTGGGAAAAAAGGTGAAAGGAGGGAAGAGCGCCCTCCTTATTCGCTTATTCATTTTTTACATGTTCATACCTCCGCTTTTCGCTGATCTATCTAAAACAAAGTATTATTAAAGGGATTTTAAAGAAAAATCCTTAAATTAAGTAAAGAAAACAAATTCATAAGATTTAAAAGGCAAATCCAGGGAGCAATAAGCTTTATAAACCGTTTTTATTTGTGTTTCCAATGCCAAAGGTAAGAATAAAATTAAACAGTATAGAGATCGACAAGATAAACGAAGTCATAGGTTCTATAAAAGATATTACTGAAAGAGCTGGAGTTGTCATGCGCGGACCTATACCTCTTCCTACAAGACATATGAAGATAACCACGAGAAAATCTCCATGCGGTAATGGTACAGCGACATTTGACAGATTTGAGATGAGAGTTCACAGGAGAATAATTGACCTTCCTGCAGAGGACAGAGTCTTGCATCCTATAATGAAACTACACATCCCTAGGTCCGTTCAAATCAAGATTGAGATGAAGGAGTAAAATGGCAAGGGAGATTCTTGTTGTTCCCAGAGAGATTCTTTTTTCAGGAAAATATTTTGATGGATTTTGTTCTGTTGATGATTTTGATTATATGAATTTGATAAATGAGAATTTTCAATATAACGAGAGAAATGATGAACTTGAAAATGATCCTAGCTTGAAACAAATTATACCTTATGTCTGGATTGTGAATAAGAGTAGAAAAGAGGTTTTTATTTATAAGAGAGCCAAAACCGGAAACGAGGGGAGGCTCCATGATAAATATTCGGGAGGCGTTGGAGGTCATATAGACAAAGATACTGAAGAAACTTCTATAAATCCTATAAAAGATGCTATGATGCGGGAATTAAGGGAAGAAGTTTTTATGAACAAATATCCTGTTCCTAAGTACATAGGATTCATAAATGATGATTCTGCTGATGTAGGAAAAGTGCATTTTGGAGTTGCAGCGGTTGCTGAAACAGATGAACATGTTAAGCCTGTTGAAGACATGGCTTCAGGGAGATTTTATTCCTTGGAAGAAGTTGTAGAACTATTCTCTAATCCCGAGATAGATGTTGAAAGCTGGACAAGAATAAGCTGGCCTGCTGTTAGGAATTATTTGGAGAATTAGAAGTCTACATCGTTAGATGTTCCACTTGATAAGTTTTTTCCAGCAATTCTTGATTGTTCCATTGCTCTAGATATTTTATTTCCTGGGTCCGAATAGTTAACGAATTCTAAGGAGTTTGTTGTGAAAGGATACCTTGCTTTGACCTGGTTCGCCATTTCCATTACCATGCTTCTATAACTAAAGTGACCTGCTGGTTGTGTTCTTAATTCTGAAAGATGCTGGAACCCTCGCAAATTCATACCTAACATAAACCTTAAACGGTGATTAAATAGTGTTGCATATTGTGAAGCCACTAATAGATCTTCTCTTTTAATCTGGGTGTTTAGGTCGTGCATCTGGTCTATTACTTGACTTACCCTTTTTTCTAAGCCTACTTCGATAATCTCAGGAGGCATTATGAAACCATGTTCGACGCTTAACAATTGTCTTTGTTGCGTTAGCATTCGATGTCTTTGTAAATCACGATATTCCGCAAAGCCCCCAACTAAATCGAAAACTAGAGGATAACCTGCTTCCAAGCCCCTCCCAGATCTATCTCTCCGATCTTTTCTTTCCCCAATATATCTGGAAAAGATAAAAAGTTTTTCTTCTTCACTTAAAGAAGAAATTTTATCACTTATTTGTTCTAAAGATATAGATGTAAAGGGGAATAAAGAAGAAGCTAAGACTGCATCAAAATAATTTAGTTGGGGCATTAAAGTCACCCATTTAGTTTCTGGAATTATTCCTCTGAATAATTCTTCGGCTATATTCCTCATTTCACGATTTCTTACTGAAACATTTGAATCTACTCTATTTCTTTTTATGAAAGTAGGAATTGTTTTGTTGAGCTCGTTTTCTAGCTCAAATCCTCTTTCTTTTTCCTCTTCTAATTCTCCACTTTTCAAGGCAGTTATTACATTTGTATAGAATCGGCCATTTCCATAAATTCCGAATTGAGTTAAAGCTGATGCCGGAAGTATGCATCTTCCTACATCCAAGGCAGCACACCTTATTGTAAAATTATATGCTATGCGAAATGCGCTGTCTTCTTCATCACTGGTCAATTCTCTCTTTTTTACTTTTACTTTTTTACCCTCTCTTTGCAGTTCTATTTCAAAGTTTTCTTCTGGGAATTGCAGTCTAAAATGAGAAGTTAGTTTTTCCACTCCTTCACTATAAACTTCAAATGCTAAATCGTTAACTTTTTCGTAGTTATTTATAACATGAGGCAACCTTACGATTTCAGCTGGACGTATATATCTCCACCTTCCTTGAGAATCTCTTATGTCGTATCTGACATATCGTGTTGATTGTTCTATTGGAGATCCCCCTATTCTTTTGTCTTCTATAGTTTTTATGGCTAATTGAGATATATCTTCAATCCCTACATGTGTTCCTTCTAATTCTCCCACCGAGTCATCCCCGTAAGCGTTTAAAACCCTGTCCATTAGCTCTGTTCCTTTTTCCTGACTTGGTTCGCCATTTTCATCTAAGAATTCATTTACTAGAGTTAATTGTAAACCTGTTGGAGATCTAGAATATCTTGCTAAAACGCCTCCAGTTAATTCTAATGGTAAACCTGTGATAACAAATGTTCTACCTCCCACGTTTGATATGAATCTACCTAAACTTGATTTTATACTGTCAGGTAATTCATCTATGAGCTTGAATTTTCTTTTTGCCACCTTCAATTGAAAGCAACATATATTTAAACAATTTTAAGAGATAATATATATCTTAGTTTGTAATAGAATTTATAACTTGAAATATTTAGAAGAGTTTTATGGTTAATTGGAGAGGATTGTGGATAAATATTGAAGGTATTGATTGCACTGGAAAGGGTGAGCAGACAATAAGGTTGCATAAATATCTAGCAGGTAGAAGTGAAGATAATACTATACTTACTACACATGAGCCGACTTCCAAAGCGAGAGAAATTAAAAGAGAATTAACTTCAAGTGGTGATCCGACTACAAATAATCGATTAATGTTGGATCTTTATGTAAGAGACAGGATCGAACACGAAAGGGAAGTGATTCTCCCTATTTTAAATAGTGGGGGAATTGTTATCACAAACAGACATAAGTTTTCTACTGATGCTTATCAATCTGCGCAGGGTAGCCTAAGTTTAGATTACACTATGCGTAAGCAAAAATTTTGGGGCGTTAACACTCCTGACTTAACGCTTATATTAGATATAGAAATTGACACTCTTAGAGAAAGAATGGAAAGGGCAAGAAAAGAAAGACCTGGGAGCTACTCAGATAAATTTGAAGCAGATATTCACTTTCAGGAGAGAGTTAGAGATGAATATAGGGAAATATGTTTCAGGCAGGGAGACTCGCCTGCATATTTTGGTAGAATAGAATTAATCGATGGTAATCGTCCTATAGAGGAGGTTGCAGAGTCTATAAAAATAACTGTGGAACCAGTTTATAAAGGTTGGGAGATGGATAGAATAATGTCTGCATAGATTTATTAAAATGAAGTTTTAGTTTTGTTTATGAAATACATTAATGAAAATATTCTAAAAGATATTGAAAAGTTTAAAAATGAATTTTCAAACGGTAAACCATTCGAGCATGTTTATATTGAAAACTTTCTCAATAAAGAGTATGCCGAGAAACTTCTTTCTGTGTTGAAAAAGGAAGAATTTGAGGAGAAAGAGAGTGACCTTTTTCATTTTCATCAGACAAAAGACTTCTTTAATTTGAAAAAGGGATTATTGAGAGAATTTTATGATTATGTTGGATCTTCTGAATTTATTGAAGTGATTGAGCGCATTAGCGGGATAAAATTGAAAACTGAAAAAATAGATATGGCTGGCAGTTTGTATAAAAATATGAATTTTTTGCTTTGTCATGACGATGAGCTCGCGGGAAGAAAAATAGCCTTCTTATTTTATTTGAGCAGGGAATTTGAAGAAAAAGATGGAGGAGGGTTTGTCCTTTTTGATTCGCTAAACGGGAAGCCAGGAAAAGAATATAAAAAATATCCTGTTAAATGGAATTCTTTTCTTATATTTAAGGTGTCTGAAAAGTCTTTTCACGAGGTTGAAGAAGTAATAGGTAATAAAGAAAGATATGCTATAGGCGGGTGGTTCCACTGATGATAAATAAAATGTATGTGTCTCCAGAGATTTTAGAAGAAATAAACAATGCTTTCAATAATTCAAAGCCGAAGATGATAAGACTTGATAACTTTCTTGAAATTAATTTTTGTAATCGTTTAATAAAGTATCTTGATGAATCTGTATGGAAAAAGACAAAGCTTCCTGATAGATATTCTTTTTCCGAAACCGATATTAAGGATTTTGATTATTTAAGAAATTTTCTTGGAGAGGTTGTTGGTAAGAAAACAAAAAATTTTCAGGTGAAGTTTAGAAAATACGAATGGAAAGACTATCATTTAATTCATGATTCTGAAGAGTTTGAAGGTACGGAGTTCTGCATATTTTTAATCAGAGAAGTTTGGGATCCTGAAATGGGTGGGAGTTTTGTCTATAAGTCTGAAAAGGATTATATTTTCAATCCTGTACAAAACTCATTTTTTATGTTTGAAAAGAAAAAAAATATTTTGAGATTTGTAAAATATCTAAACAACTCCTGCAGAGACAAAAAAATTTATACTATTCAGGGCTACGTGACATGATGGGCTTGTAGTTAAATGGTAGAACGCCACATTCGCAATGTGGTAATTCGGGTTCGATTCCCGGCAAGTCCATTTCTAATTTTGAAAACCTTTAAAAGTCGATAATATTAAGCATATTTGAGCCGACGTTGAGCAGTGGTAGCTCGCTTGCTTGGAGAGCAAGTTTCCTCACGGATATGCAGGTTCGATTCCTGCCGTCGGCGTTAAATCAGAGAGGCGACTTCGTCTGCGGAAATACTGTTAACCAGTTCATCATTATATTCATTCATTCTTTCTGGGAAGAATTTATACAACATTGGAGAAACTACTTTTTTTAAAATACCATATGATTCTACTTCATCTGGAGAGGTGCAGAAAAACAGACCAATTGTAGGTTTTCCAAGAAAGATAGATATGTGCAAGGCAAAACTGTCTGAGCAGACTATTTTTTCACATCTATCTACAAGAGAGGCAAACTCTAGTGCTGAATTATTTGGATTGTTCTGATAAACCTTTATTCCCTTTGAACTTAAAATATTTGTGATTCTCTTATTTCTTTCTATCTCATTTGGACCGCCAAAAATTAATACAGCATGTTTCTTATGTATTTTTTCAATAAACTCTATGACTTTGTTTTCTGACCAGGCTTTAGAGGGCCACCTTGAGGACGAGCCAGTGTGGATTCCAATTAGGTTTTCTATTTTTATATTGTGTTTTTTTATGAAATTTTCTGCGTATTCTTTGTATTTATCAGATAGAGAAATTTTAAATGGGTGTTTGCTATAAGGTGTCTCTGCAACTTCAAACATCATTTCCTGATAGGTTTTCTTATTTGTTTTTTTTAACGCGTCATCGAATATTGTGTTAAGATAATATTCTGCGCCGAGATTAAATGCCTGAACAAAACCTGAATCTGAATAAAACCCTCTTTTTTCTTTCGCGTTCACAGAAGAGGCTAAGGAAGTTGCGACTTCGTCTGTGTCGAAGTTGTATAATTTATCAAATTTTTCAGATAATTCTCCAGGAGGTGTGCTGATTTTTTCTATAAATGGTAAATTTTCTAAGATTTCTTTTGACTCTGGCTTCGTCACCCAAACTATCATTGATTCTTTGTTCGACTCTTTGATAGCCCTTACTATTGGGATAGTTCTCAAGACGTCGCCCATGGCTCCAAGCTTAATTATTAATATTTTATCCATTTTATTGGATCTTTTTTAATGAATATAAAGATAT
>CAZEOE010000008.1:0-20803 GCA_964513665.1 Candidatus Woesearchaeota archaeon
ATCAAGGATATATGAAAGAACTCCCTCCAGAAGACGATTTCCCAAGAAAAGTAAAGTATCTCATACGATAAATCAATACTAAAGATCAAATCCTTAACATTTTCCTCTAATAAAGAATAAAAATTCTCTGTTCGACAAAATAGCCTTTCTATCTTAATTTAGTTCAACAATAATAATTATCTAACTCCATCAACAATTTTAATCTTTTATTATGAGGTCTTATCTTAAGGATCAAAGTATTCTAAAAGACTCCCATAGTCTCTCACAAAATTGCTTATATCTCTATGATTTAAACCTAAGTCCACGCATACAGCGCCAAGGATGCGACCCGACTCTGTTCGTCCAAGCGCCGCCGAATATCTAGGAGGGATTCCTTTGAGAAAAAGGCTAGCCCTTCCTCTACTTACCGAGTCGGTATTACCATGCGTAACACTTGTCGCGCAAAAAACTGCTGTAGCCACCTCGGCAGCAAAGTCAAAGTACTTAACATCATCAATAGAACCTGACATGGCTGCTGGGAAATAGGGAGCAAGAACCTCCATAGTTCTATCTCCAATGCCTGCCCAAACATCTAGCACATTTACCGGATTAACGCCTTCTAACTTAGCCTGAACAACTTTTCTAAATCTCTGATCAGGAGTAAGACCGTTTTCTTTATCTTCTCCCATACAGAGCAATTTTTTAGGAGCCATAAAAAAAGCAAACGAGTGGTGTATTTAAATTTTTCCCTGTTAAGATCACTTTTTAGTTAATACAAATTCAGAGTTTGCTCTTCCTCCTAAACACGTAACCTCCCATTCAAACTCCCCAACTCTTAACTTTTTTACCATTCAGTTATTCAGTTTATGTAAGAGATTTAATCCTAAGGATTAATATCCCGCGAGCCAGAAGACCAAATTAGTGGATATTCCCTGCATAAATTCATTAGAATGAATAAAAATTCAAAATCATTTTTTCTTGTCTAATTCATGAAGTAGAATCTGCATTTCATTCAAGAATTGCTTTGCTCTTTGCAGAGAAGTTTTAGCTTTTGCCTGTTTGTCAATATCATCAGTCCTATACTGAATTATCCCTCTTTTAGTTTTTTCTCTATCAAATGATTCAATTAAAATGTCTGCCTTTATTCCAGCCAAGTTTAGAGCTTCCTCTTTGCTATTTTCATACTCTTCAATTAGTGTTTCTTTTAATTCTCCTCTTGCATAGACTATCAAAGCATCAGCAGTTACTTTATGTGCAATCTTCTCACCAACTTTATAGCCTAATTTGCGAAGAACAGCATTGGCAATATAAAACATTGAATAATAAGAGCATACAATTACCCATAAGTCAGAAATCCTATCTGAGCTTAGTTTATCTGCTGAATCAATGCTTTCTTTGGCATTTCTCAATAAAACTCTAAGAGCATCGAGGTTTGGAGACTCTTTTTTAATCAAACCTTCATTCAAATATACTCTAACATTAGTTTCAGCCTCTTTTATTCTATCTTTCTCTAACATTTTTTAATAGTCGGTAATACTCTTCTATTCCGATTAGTATTATATTCTTTTTAAGTGATTCGCTCACTACACTAAATCCTTTGCTTGTTGCCATTCTGATAAAGCTCTCGTAAGTCACAGGTGTTAAATGAATCTCTTGAGGAAATATATTTATTGTTTCCTGAACTTTTTTAAAATGCTCTTCATCACAAATCAAAAGTAAGTCTATATCTGAATGTTTGTTTACTGTTCCTTTTGCGTGGCTCCCAAATAAAAGAAGGATAAATGGAAATTCTAATTTTGCTAAACTATTATAGATTACTGGAAATTCTCTTTTCTTGAATAGAGTTTCTCTTCTTGAATATTCTGCTTTGAAAACTAAATCATTAAAGTTATTATTGAATGAACATAAGGTAGTATTCCCAGCACTCTTTAATTCAGCAATCCCTTGTTTCTCAAGAGCTTTTAGGGCATTGTAGGCAGACTTATAGTTTACCTTTCTTTGCAAAGCTATTTTCCTTATGCTATAGTTCTCTTCTCTGTTATCTATCAATAGCTTTAATATCTCTATCTTCTCGCCATTTTCACTTATATTTTTATTATCCATCTTAAACCATAATATTATGGTCTAAAGACATATATAAAGGTTCCTATAAAGAAATTGAATTTTTATTCGATTTTATGTAGAATAATTAAAAGTAAAATTGTCAAATATTTTATTTTTAGGTAAGTTCATTAAAGACCTTGCGCAATCATAATTCCTCTTAAACAGTTTATCGCTTAAGTGGTGTAACTTAATCCTAAAGATAAACGCCCCAGACCTGACTTGTCATAGAAAGATATATAAATACCAATAAATTGGTTAATATAAACCAAATATATGGTTTAATTAAACCTAAAAACAAGTAGGATAAAATGCTAACAGATAATCAACTTAGGATATTAGAACCTTTGACTAGAGATATTCTTAAAGAGTATACAATTAAAGAGATAAAAGAATATTGTAATGAAAAGTCAAATAATGCATTAGCTCTTGCATTAAAAAAATTCAAGGAAGAAAACCTTGTTAAAGAAAGGAGAGTTGGAAGGTCTTTACTTTATACAATTAATGTGGATAATGAATTAGTTTTTAGTTATATTCAATTAATAAACACTAAAAAACTTCCAAAATCCGCTCTAAGAGCTATCGAAAGAATTAAAGAAGATGTTGATAAACATACCTCTTTTTATTCTATTGTTATTTTTGGTTCTTATGCGATAGGAAAACAAACCAAAGATTCAGATTTAGATGTTGCAGTTTTTATTGAAGAAGAAAACAAAAGGAAAATAATAGAGTCTGCTTTAAAATCTTCTGAACTTAAAACTCCTTTGCAAATTCATGGACATATTCTTTCAAAAGACGAATTTTTAGAAATGTTAAAGATTGATGAAGAGAATTTAGGAAAGCAAATTGCAAGAAAACATTTATCAATATATAGCCCTCATATTTTTTATTCATTATTAAAGAAGGGTATAAAAAATGGATTCAGATACTAAAATTTATTTACAAAGAGCACAAAATGAATTAAAACTTGCTGAAATTGTAATGCAAATAAGTATCAATAAAGATATTCAGACAAAAATACCTGTAATTGATAAACCAGATACATTCTTTAGCTCTGTTATTACACATTCTTATTATTCTATTTTTTATACAACAAAGGCGTATCTAATTATGAAAGGAATAATTACAAAAGCTCCTGAAGAGCATAAGAAAACTTACGAAGAATTCAAAAAATTAGTTTCTCAAGGAATTGTAGATGGAGAATTATTAAAAATTTATGAAGAGGTCCTTATTAAAGCAGAAAGGTTACTGGGAATTTTTAAGATTGAAAAGAAGAAAAGAGGGGAATTTACCTATCAAAGAATCGCCCAAGCAAATCTTGAACCCGCAAAAGAAAGTCTAGAAAATGCTAAAACTTTCTTGAAACATATTTATGATTTATGTGTTTAAGTGAGGTTAAACTTTGTAAAAAAGTGTATAGTAACACGCTCCCACGATTACTTAATCCTAAGGATTAAAGAACCAACATTTTCCTCGTGATAGAAAGAAATAGCAATTGATGTAAATTTATTTAATCGCTTCAATGATTGTCAAACGAGGTTCAGAGAGATACTCATCCCAATATTCTTTTCCAAATTTTTTTAATCCTTCTTCTGAAACTTTCATAAGATGCCATTCAATCTGCTTAAATCCTGCATTGATTAAAGCACTTTCATAGGTTTCTTTTGACCAGTGAAACACTTTAAAAGAAAAAGTTTCGTTGTTATTTTTGTCAAAATGAGTTATTTTAATTTCATCACCTTCTTTTAAGGGGTTTGGACCTGTTAGAATCGCTCCGTATTTCTTATTTTTTGATAATGCACTAAGAGGATCCATATTAAGGGCTAGTAATCTACCACCACGCTTTAGATTGCTAAAGATATTTTTACACATAGTTTTAAGTTCTTCTTTAGTTTTAGAATAGTGAAGTAAAAAGGTTGCGGTTACTATATCGAACTCTCCTTTTTCTCTCATTTTTGAAATATCTTCAATAAAATATTTGATTCCTAAAGGATTTTGATTTTCAATCTCTTCCGCCAATTTAATCATCTTACTTGAGATATCAATAGCTATTAGATTATTGGCTCCGAGAAGTTTCATTTTTCTTGTTATAAAACCACTACCACACCCCACGTCTAAAATGTCTTTTCCCTTAATATTTCTTAATACCTCTAAAAGGGTAGGGGTTGACACAAAGTCTCTGATTGGATCTTCTCTGATAGAATATTTTTCTGCAATGTTATCGTATTCTGGCATAAAAGAGATAATAGATTCTGATATATAAACTTTATTTGATTGCAAATTAATTTTAATTTAGTCATACGCCTTGAATGAGCACCGAACCAAAAAGCTCGTTAGTTATTCGGTTTATGTAGGAGATTTAATCCTAAAGATTAACGTCCCGACGAGATGTTTAACCTTAGGTTAAGTTTAGCAATTAGACAGTTAGATATACTTCCAAGACTTGATTTCAATATTTGTAAATTTAAATAGAATACCTTGTTGGTTGAACCATTGAAAGAACATACCCCCTATCTTTTGTGGTGGTAAGAACTTCTGTTCTGAAACCAACATCCGACATTAGTTTCGTAAATGACCATTCATTAAATTTTATAGATCTTGCTAATAGAATTCTTTCGTCTTTTTCTAAAGAAAAATGCTCTTTGCCGATTTTTACCTTTTGATTATTTTTTAACACCATCCACATCTCTATTTGACTTTCTTTATCGTTCCAAATTACTTCATAAGAAGTTTCATTTTTCCTTATTCCTATTTTTAGGGGAACAGTATACACTAAAGATTCGACTAACTTATCAGTATAGTGTGGAATTATCTTATTTATTTTTGAGAAATTAGTCATTTCTACACCAACAATTAAAAAATCATCAGAACCCATTGAATCCCTCATATTTGTTAGAACACGATTTCTATCTGAAAAGTTTCCAACTGTACTTCCGAGAAAACATAATAAATTGGAATACCCTTCAGATTTAAGATCATAGGTAATCTCTGAAAAATTTCCTAGTTCAAAGTCAAGAACCACTTTTTTTATCTCGCAATTTGGGTACCTTTCTTTAATTTTCTTTTCTGCAATAGTTAACATTTCAGAACTAATGTCTAAAGGAACATATCGAAACTTAATATTTTGCTTTTTTAATTCATCTAATATTGGAAAACAAGGTGTTCCATCTCCACAACCAATATCAATAACATTCATTTTGTCTTTATTTTCAAAGGATTTAAGAAAATCTTGAACTCTTTTTGTCAATAAATCAGCTTCTGTAGAATTTATTCCTCCAGTGGATCTTTTCTTAGCTATAGCAACCCAACTTTTTGCACCTTCTTCTAGATAGTTAAACTTTAAAGGAACTTCCCCTCTTCCTTGAATAGAAGTAATTAACTCTGCCTCTTGTCTTTTTGTGAACATAGCTTATATAAATTAGAGACATTTATTAATCTTATCTTTGCAATCTTAATTTCTGCCAGTTCAACGCGCCCCGCTAAATGTTTAACCTTAATCCCACGTGAAAATTACAAAAAATCATATTCAAACATCAAGCACAACTTGAAGTTCCCAGCCTTGTTTTGTTTTTTTAACAAACATCTCAGAGTATGTGGGAGACTTTATGTAATCAAGCCCTGAATAATTAGAAGCATCGTCTCCATAAAATCTAGCCTTTATGTTATTTCCACGCATCAAAACTTCACCATTCTTTACAACAAAATTCTCAGCGTCAAGAAGATAAACTATCTCGTCAATAAAATTATAAAGCAGGCTCTGAACATCCTCTCCCTTTACCACTATATCCTTCACAACTCTTGGCTTAATCTCATTACCCTTGGAAATAAAATCAGACACTGCGAGAATCACATTCTGAAAAAGCTCATCCTGTGTGCCCCCGTAAGCCTTGAACTTCACTTCTGAAGTATGATCCAAAAATTCATATTTTAATTCGTAATTCATAAATCACCAAGAAATCCATAGTAAAAAAGCTTTTTGGCTCCGAGTTTAAGCGCTTATCCATCCGTTATATTTATAACAAATAAAAATAATATATAAAAATGCGAATTTTAGAAACGGTCGTGATACTATCCCTAATTGGATTTATATCAAGTGGAATAGCCATTCTCTACCTTAATTTTCCAAGCGACACTATAACACTAGACACATATATTACAAATGTTTCTAGCATTTCAAATACAAGCAGTCAGTTTTACCAAAACATGAGATATAGAAGCGAAAAGATTACTTATGAAATATCTGAAGAATGCTCGCTAGAAAAACAAAAAGACTTCAAGGAAGCGCTTTTAATTTTAGAACAAAAAACAATTCTTCAATTCTACGAATCAGAAAAAGGAGAAATAAAAGTGTTCTGCTCAGATATCTCTCCAAATGAATATAACAAAGACTATTTCGTAGCTGGAGAAGGTGGTCCATCCTCGGTCATAAATGCATCTAGATACTCAGTAATTCTTGAGGGAAAAATCTCATTCTATAGAACCGAAACATGCAAAACGCCACAGGTCGCACTCCATGAATTGCTCCACGCTCTTGGATTTGACCACAACTCAAAAAAAGACAGTATAATGTATCCTTTCACAAACTGCGATCAAATTATTGACGATTACATCGTAAACGAAATCAACTCTATATACTCCCAAGAGTCATATGCTGATTTAATACTTGAAAGCGCCAGTGCAAACAAAACCGGCCAGTATCTGAGCACACAAATAGAAATATCAAATCAAGGTCTGCAGAATGTTGAAAACTCCTCGATATTAATAATGGCTGATGAAAAAATAATAAAGGAATATACAACAGACGAGCTGGAAATAGGAACCAAGAGAACACTAAGCATAAGAAACATCAGAATCCCAAGACAAACAAAGGAAATAATATTTATAGCAAAAACAGAACAAGAAGAAATAACTAAAGACAACAACATAGCTAAAATAAAGTTCCAATAATTGTTGCAAATATCACAAAGATATTTTGTTTAGTTTTACGCGGTTCTCCGTTACATTTATATATTTACCTTGGCATTTCCACATAATGGCAGAAAAAGAGGAAATCTATAAAGAAAAAGTGGAATATTCTGGAATATTCAATTTTGCCTCGATTTATACGTTTGCGCATTCCTGGCTCAAGGAAGAGGGCTTCAAAGTCAGCGAGGATAAGTATGCAGAAAAAACAAGCGGGAACAAAAGAGACATAGATATTGAATGGAAAGCAGGGAAAGAAATCTCCGACTATTTCAAGGCAGAATTCAAAATAAAATTCGAAATACGCGACATGGTTGATGTTGAAGTTGAAATCGAGGGAAAAAACCAGACGGCGAACAAGGGAAAAATGACTTTTGAAATTAAAGGTGTCATTGCAAAAGACCATAAGGGAAAATGGGAAACATCTCCTTTCTCAAGAATGATGAGAGACATATACAACAAATACATAATACCCTCAAGAGTCGATTCAACAGAAGATTTCATAATAAACAAAGCAAAAGACCTTAAAGAACAAGTCAAACTCTTTCTTGAAGTATCAGCAAAAGTCAGATAAATAGATCATTTCTAAACCAAAATCTGCCATTTAGCAGTCATAATGTGTTCCTATCCAGTCACAAATTTCTAAAATGAAAAATCAAAATGTTTATATAATTTTATCCTTGTAAACTCACATGGTAAAAATGAAACTATTGTTTATTCTGACGTTTCTTCTAATTTTAAGTCCCGTATATTCAGAACCAAACTTAGAAATAAAAAAAATTGACAAAGGCTCAGTAATAATTTCTGAACTGGACAATCCTGCAGTCTTCGATTTCATAATAAACAACAAGGGTGCAGAAGAGAAATTCGAGATATATTCGCTAATCAGCGTATCAATGGGCCCAAAAGGATTTTTTACATTAAAAAACGGAGAGAATAAACTAGAAGTTCTTGCTTTCCCGGATGAAGAAATAAGAAAAAATAAAGGATTTTTCAGATTCGAATACGAACTAAAAGGTATAGACTCAGGAGCATTTAAGGATACTCTCCTGATAAAAATAGTCCCTCTAAAAGAAGTCCTGGACATATCGGTTTCTCCACTATCTCCTTCCGATAAAGAAGCAACGATAACGATAAAAAACAAAGAAAACACGAACATAGAAAGAATAGACCTTTCATTAGACTCTCCATTTTTCGAAGAAAAAGAAACAATAAGTCTAGAACCTTTTGAAAGTAAAAACATAACTCTACAAGTAAACTTAGATGAAAAGAAATTAAATGCAGGTCCATACATTTTGGAATCAACAATTTATCTAGAAGGAAAAGAAGAAAAAATAGAAAGTCTCTTCAATTACTTAGAAAAAGAAAGCCTTTCCCTTGAAAAAGAAGAGTCAGGAATAATCATAAAAACCACAAAAATAACGAAAAAGAATGAGGGCAATATACCAACAACAGCAACAATAGAAATAAAGAAAAATGTATTATCAAGACTATTTACAATAAATTCTCCATCCCCATCAGAAATTCAACGAAGCGGTCTTTCAGTCAGGTACATATGGAATAAAGATCTTTCACCAAATGAATCGCTTGAAATATCTTCAACTACAAACTACACATTTCCCTTAATAATAGTCTTGCTCGTAATTGTAATAATCTTCCTTGCAAGAGTATACTCCCAAACTTCAGTTATAGTAAAGAAAAGAGTGTCGCATGTTAGAACAAAGGGAGGAGAATTCGCCCTAAAAATAACTCTTCATGTAAAAGCAAAGAAACACGCAGATAAAATACAAATCATAGATTCTCTTCCTGTGATGACAAAATTATATGAACAATTCATAAAAGAACCCTCAAGAATAGACAAAAACACAGGTAAGCTATATTGGAATATAGATCGTCTAAATGCTGGAGAAGAAAGAACATTTTCTTATATAATTTACTCCAAGTTAAACGTTGTAGGGCGATTTGAACTCCCATCAGCGCTGGCTGTATTTGAATGCGACGGGCGCACAGAAGAAGCAAGATCTAACAAAGCATTCTTTATTGCAGAAAAAATAAAAAACTAATTAATGACTCTGCAAAGCGTGATGCTCTTTTTGATTTCCCACATATTAAGTTATCACATCCTTCTGCACAAGTCCAACAATACCCACGATGGAGAAATAGCGAGAGTTAATTAAACAAATTAAATTATTATACCTAATCAACCAGCATAAACAGGACCTACATCAAGTCCTGCCTTAGCCTTCTTAAGATAATAGCTTTCTATCTTCTTATATCTTTGAGCAGTATCCTTTGAAACTGAAGGACTGACTCTAGCCAAAGCATCCTCAAAATCCTTAAAAGTTACTTCTTTCGCATCTATATCTCTCCTCAAAGAGCTAAGTGCAGCCTCTCTTACAAGACCTTCAATATCTGCCCCAACAAAATTGTCTGTTAGTCTGACAAGCTCATCCACATCAACGTCCTTGGAAATAGGAGTGTTTTTCAAATGAACATTCAAAATCTTTCTTCTGCTCTCCTCATCTGGAACATCCACAAGAATCACTCTGTCAAATCTCCCAGGTCTAAGCAAAGCAGGATCAAGCATATCAGGTCTGTTCGTAGCCCCGATTATAGTGACGTCTTTCAGACCCTCAAGCCCATCAATCTCAGCAAGTAACTGATTCAAAACTCTTTCTGTAACCTTAGTTCCTGTATCCATTCCTCTTCTGGAAGCCATAGCGTCTATCTCATCAAAGAATATAACGCAGGGAGCAACCTGTCTCGCTCTCTCGAAAACTTTTCTAACACCTTCCTCGCTCTTTCCCACCCACATGCTTAGTAATGAAGGACCTTTTATGTGTATAAAGTTAGCTTCACTCTCATGAGCTACAGCCTTGGCAAGCAGAGTCTTTCCTGTTCCAGGAGGACCATAAAGTAAAATTCCCCTTGGAGCTCTTATCCCGAGTCTCTTGAACGCAGCAGGATTAGAAATTGGCCATTCAACAGCTTCCTTCAGTTCCTGTTTAGTTCTATCCATACCTCCTATGTCTTCCCAAGTTATATTTGGCGTCTCAACAAGAACTTCTCTCATAGCGCTAGGTCTAACAACCTTCAAAGCCTCATCAAAATCCTCCCCTCGAATTATTATCTTATCCAAAACCTCCTTAGGAATTGGCTCATCCTCCTCAAGTCTCAACTCAGGTAACATTTTTCTCAAAACATTCATTGCAGCTTCCTTTGTAAGAGCAGATAAATCAGCCCCAACAAAACCATGAGTCTTTCCGGCCAAAACATCCAGATTAACATTCTTCGCGAGAGGCATCGTCCTTGTATGTATCTTAAGAACCTCAAGTCTTCCA
The DNA here is from genome assembly GCA_964513665.1 of Candidatus Woesearchaeota archaeon. GTDB lineage: Archaea > Nanobdellota > Nanobdellia > Pacearchaeales > GW2011-AR1 > UBA73. The sequence goes on from CAZEOE010000008.1 coordinate 10,383, forward strand.
ATTTTATTTGGAACAGATATCTCAACCTCTCTGTCAAATCTTCCAGGTCTCCTCAAAGCGGGATCTATAGAGTTTATCCTATTAGTTGCACCTATAACAACAACCTTGCCTCTTGATTTCAAACCATCCATCATACTAAGCAACTGGCTTACAACTCTCCTCTCAACCTCTCCCTGAACATCTTCTCTCTTAGGAGCAATAGCATCTATCTCATCAAAAAATATTATAGAGGGTGCATTTTTCTGAGCATCATCAAATATATCCCTTATTTTCTTTTCAGACTCTCCATAAAACTTACTCATAATTTCCGGACCGTTAAGCAAAATAAAATTAGCCTCTGCTTCATTTGCAACAGCCCTTGCAAGCAGAGTCTTTCCTGTTCCAGGAGGACCATGTAAAAGAACACCTTTTGGAGGTTCTATTCCAAGCCTCTCAAATATTTCAGGATGTTTCAAAGGAAGTTCAACCATTTCACGGATTTTTCTTATTTCCTCCTTCATGCCCCCAACATCTTCATAAGCGACATCAGGTACGCTCTCTTCAGAAACCTCTACGGCTTTCGGATTCAAAGTTACCTCAGTATCTTCACCTATGAAACAAGGCTGGCCAGGAGAAGTCGAAGCAACTATAAACTTGAGCTGTTGAAATCCTGAAAATCCAACCTGTCCAAACAAGTCATGTAAATCTCCAAATATATCTGGAAAGCCATCCCCAAGCAAATCTCTCTTCCTATGAGTTCCACCCAAAGACAAAATATCTCCTTTCGTAACAGGTCTTCCTAAAAGCCCGTTACGCAACATCTCAGGATCAGCCTGAACCATTATTCCCTGTTGCGCCGGAGCTATAACAACCCTAGACGCTTTTTTAAGAACAGCTTTCTTAACCTGGACCTGCTCACCAACACTGACTCTAGCATTCTTCCTTGTCAATCCATCAATTCTTATTATATTCTCTCCAACATCAGCAGGATAAGCTCTGTCAACAATAGCATGTGTCTCTCTGCCACCCTTAATCATAATCACATCTCCTCTCGCAAGCCCTAGTAGTTTCATCAACTCCGGATCTATTCTGGCAATTCCTTTATAAACATCGTCCTGCAAAGACTCTACCACTTCAAGTCTTATAACGTCACTTTTCGCCATAATCCCTCCCAGCAACAACTTTGCCTGAAAAATCATCCAAAAAATTCAGACTCAACTTCCCAAAATCTTCAAAGCACAGTCTTACCATATCATTCATTTCCTTCCTCGTATTGCTGACACTCCCGTTTATCTCATTTATAAAATCTACTACTTCTTTTGGAATACTAACTGCATGACTGTTTCCAACAACTCTCAATTTTACAACATAAGTCTTACCTTTTAAACTATTATAATGGTTGTAACTCTCCAAATCAGAAGGATGTACAATTTTTTCTTTGCACGATGGACATTCCACAGCCCTCATCCTGAATCCCGATTTGAATAAATTGACAGGCAACATTCTTCTATCACACTTCTCACACATTATCTTAGCGTCCAATATATCTTTCATTATACCACCATGTATACACAGAACAGGATACACCAAATATTTAAATCTTTCGTTTTTCAAGAGCTATGAATGAATTTAATAAAGAGGTTTCTAAACATAAAAGATATAGAGAAAGACGTCACAGATCCATCTAAAAGAAGACTCCATGAAAAACAAAGAGCTCTTGAAATAAGTGTAAAAGAAGGTTCTGCAACAAGTTTTTCAAACGGTATAAGTACCACATACATCTCTCTCTTCGCTCTTGCTATGAAAGCAACAACTGTCCAAATCGGTTTATTAAACTCGCTCTCAGGTTTTTTGGCTCCTCTTGCACAGCTCTACGGAAGCAGGATGATGGATCATAAATCAAGAAAAAAAATAGTTCTCAAATTTGTCCTTCTCGAAGCACTTATGTGGATACCAATCGCAATACTCGGAATACTTTTCTGGAAAAATATCTTGAACGAATTTATGGTTCCTGCTCTCGTAATATTATACACTATTCTCGCTATCACAGGAAGCATAGTAATCCCCGCATGGTTCTCATGGATGGGAGATTTAATCCCCGAGCAAGACAGAGGAAGATATCTGAGTAAAAGAAATCAAATAACTGGTGCAGTCGGTCTTCTAGGAGTTCTTCTCGGCGCACTCGTTCTTGACATTTTCGAAACAAGAGGATTCATCTTTCTCGGTTTCAGTATATTATTTGTATTAGCTTGTACATTCAGATTAATAGCTCTTCATCTTTTCAGAAAACAATTTTCTCCGTCGATAAAAATAAAAAAAGAGGACTATTTCTCCTTATACTCCTTCCTTAAGAGATTTGACAACTATGGAAAATTCGCAGTCTACCTTGGATTCTTCAATCTAGCAATAATGATAGCCTCACCATTTTTTGTAGTATACATGAGAAACGTCCTTCAATTTAATTATCTAACATTAACAATAATCTCAATAAGCTCTTCCACATTTTACCTTTTATTTTCACCATTGGCAGGAAAGTTTTCTGATAAATATGGAAACAAAAAATTATTCTATGCAGGTAATCTGTTTTTCGTTTTCAGCCCAATTGTTTGGCTGTTTATCAAATCCCCGATTTTGCTTATACTTGTACCACAACTGATAGCTGGACTCGCAAACGCCTGTTTTGTAATATCTACAACAAATTTCACGTACTCAGCAGTAAAACCTGAAAAAAGAGGCATATGCATCGCCTATACAAATGTAATAAGCGGAGTAGGCATATTTATCGGATCCCTTCTTGGAGGTTTCCTTATAAAAATATTTTCAGAGCACTTCCAAAATCCTTACTTCATAATATTTGCAATAGCCTCGCTATCAAGGCTAATAGTCGGATTATTGTTCATTCCTCATTTGAAGGACGAAAGTAAACCTAATAAATTACATCCGATGAGAATCGTCCTAGCCCACCACTCAAGACCTGTAAGCGCAGAAATAGGATGGTTCAGAAAAATCGCACGCAAAGGCGGACTAGTCCCTTAACGCATAAACTATCAATCAAACAGCGTTTAATTTTATATTCTCAACTTCTTCCTTAAACATTCTGGATTTTTCCTCTCCTATTATTTGTCTATGGAAATTTACATTGGAATATAACGCCTTTCCAAGAGATCCCGCCTGTTTTATTATTTCGGCAACTTCCTGTTGCTCCAGAGAAGTTCTAGAAAGAAGTCTCCATCCTTTTATAGGTTCACGCAAAACCATCTTTTCATACGCTAAAGCTGTCAGAATGCTATCCACTTCAAGAAGTTCGTCATATGACAACTCCTCCAAAACAGCCTTAGATTTTTTCACATCCAGATTTGTATAGTCTTTAACAACTAAATCAGTCTCGTCCTCGACTCCAGAAATAAGTTCTTTAAGTCTCGTCTTTAAAAGAGTTCCTTCTCTTCCAAGCTCAACAATATACTTCCTTAGATCAGTCGCAAGCTTCTGAATAGTCTTTCCCTTTTGTATAACTTTTATCGCAGCCTTCAGGCTAGGATAATTTCTCAGTTCAAGACTGTCCAGCCTTGAAACAAAAGAATCAAAAAGCTCTCTCTGTTTCTCAAGAAGTTGGATATGCTCATTAGCCTTTCTAAGCAGACTTCCCGAATCAACAACAGGATACCTTATATTTTTATAATAAACTGTTATCTCGTTCCTTCTCTCAGATATAGCTATAACCAATGTTCTAGCCTGTCTTGCAACTCTTTCCCCAGCTTTATGTCTGGTTCCTGTTTCATGAGTTGGAGTCTTATTATTTGGAGTCATAAGTGTATTCGCAAGATTTATTCTCTTCATATCCTGAGAAAGAACAATCGCTCCATCCATCTTTGACAGCTCAATAAGTTTCTGAGCGGTAAATTTCGTATTTATTCTGAAACCTCCATCAACCATATCATGAAGCAAATCACTCTCTACCACTATAAGAGCTCCTTTATGCGCCTTCAATACCCCTTCAAGAGCAGACCTTATATTTGTACCCGGAGAAATAGTTCTTAAAACATTAAAAAACTCCTCTTCTGTTGCCTTGTCTTCGGAAATCTCCTGAGAAAAAATTCTCTGTTGTATATCTCTCTCTTTTTCCATTGCGCGCAAATGTGCGCCAAGTATTTAAAGATTTATTGTGATTAAAGAATGAATAAAATCATAATAACTTATCAGGATTAGAAAAATCATCATATATTATGTTCTTTATACTGTCTCTTTTTCTGTCGATTTCCTCAACAATCCTCCACGCTTCCTTAACTTCATCAAATCTTGCGAAATACATTTTATTCCCTTTGATTATTTCTTCAAGCAAAATAGCATACGCGTCTACACTATTAGGTCCAAAAAAACAATCGTGACAAAAGTCAAACTTTATAGGAGATATACAATTAAAACATTTAGGATCGCGGTAATTTATTTGTATTTGAGCGTTTTGATTAGGATTAATATTTATCTCTATTTTATTTTCCTTATACTCTCCAAAAAACTCTCTAGGTTTCTTAGAAGGTCTATAATTTATTATTATTTTTCCCGATCTCTTATTCAGCATCTTTCCAAATCGTGTAGAAATCTCAACTCCCTTCCACCTCTGATTTCCACACTCCAAAATAATTCTGGCAAAAGTATCTACTTTATTGTCTTTTATTTTAGCCAGAGACAGCTGTTTTGAAAAACTTGCATATCTCCCAAGAACATTCTTTTTAGACTGCACAAACCTTATCTTTTTTAGCACTTTGATCTTCTCATCCGTTACAGATTCGTGGGAAAAATTCACAGGCTCCTCCATTAAAAGTAAAGATAAAATCTGCAGAATATGACTCTGAAACATATCTTTAACAGCCCCTGTTGAATTATAATACTCTAATCTTTTTTCAACACCTATATTTTCATCTAAATTAACCTCGATAGATTCAATAAATTTATTATTAAAAGTTCCATAAATCAAGGGATTAACAAATTTAAGTACGTTTATATCCAGAACAGTATCCTTTGCAAGATAATGATCTAACCTATAAATATTTTTTTCAGAAAAAACATTATGCAACTCCTTATCCAGTTCTATAGACGATATTAAATCATGTCCGAATGGCTTCTCAAACACGACCTTGACGCTTCCATTTTTAGTCCTATGCAAATTTTCTTTTTTCAAGCCCTCAACAATTGCTGAAAAATACTTATAGCTTGTAGAAAAATAGTAAATTCTATCTCCAAATGGTTTCTTTTCATTTAACTCCTCTTTCAAAACAGAATAAAATTTTTCATCAAGAAAATCTCCCTGTATATGTCTTATTTCGGCACTAGATATATACTTCTTCTCATGATCCTTCTCGACAGAATCCAATAAGAGCTTCCTGTACTCCTTATCCGAGAGTTTATTTCTAGAAACTCCAATTATCGTTGATTTTTTTTCTATCTTTCCCGAATGTATAAGCGAAGAAAAAGCAGGAACCAATTTCTTCTTTGTAAGATCGCCCGTGCCTCCAAAAAGGACAAAAGTAACAGAATTTTTACTCATATTCCTATCAGCTCCTCTTCCTTACTTTGTGCCCACCAAATTGATTTCTTACAGCTGATAACAGCTTAAAATCATAAGAATTTTTCTGCCTCGAAATTCTTCTTGCGTGAAGCGCCTCTGTGTTCACTAAATAAGGTATTTTTTTCTCAACGGCCTCTATAACTGCCCATTCTCCTTCTCCAGAGTCATCAACATAAGGTTCAATATCTGACAAGTTATTCCCTTCGTCACTCAAAGCCTTCTCAGTTGACTCAAGCAAAAAAGATCTTATTATAGAGCCCTGATTCCATATATGAGCTATATTTTTCAGATTCAAATTCTTATAAGATCCGTTCTTAAGCAAATCAAATCCCTCGGCAATCGACTGCATCATCCCATATTCTATAGAATTATGAATCATCTTAACATAATGTCCTGCCCCAGGAGATTCGCTAACAAAAGAACACCCTCCTTTTAAGCATAGCACATCCAAAACAGGTTTAACATAATCGAACGTTTTTTTATTTCCAGAAACAGACATAGAATAGCCTAATTCAGCACCAATCACACCCCCAGAAACACCTATATCCAAAAAGTCGATCCCTTTCTTATTAGCCTCACCGAATCTCCTTATTGAATCCTTAAAATTTGAATTTCCTCCATCTATAATTATATCTCCTTTGGAAAAATGTTTCAAAATTTCTCGAAAGAATTTTTCAGTAATCGCTCCTGCAGGAAGCATCATCCAGACAACTTTTCTATCAGACTTAAGTTTACTAACCAATTCATCTATATTTCTTGAAGAAATTGCCCCTTCCTTTACAGCGGTCCTGATAGGTTCAGGAGATCGATTATAAACAACTACTTTTATTTCTGACCTTGATAATATTCTATGGACCATCTTAGAGCCCATCTTCCCAAGTCCAACAAAACCTATCTCAGAAAATCCCTTCTTCATTTCAGTAGATCCTTATACTCTTGAACGGAATCTTCCGTAAATTTCTTCACTCCCTCTTTAGTCTTCTCATGTTTTAAAAAAGATATAATCACAGAAAAAGGAGCAGTAACTATATCCGCGCCACGCAAAAAACACTCCCTAACTTGGAGAGAATTTCTCACACTTGCGGCCAAAATCTCGCAAGCAACATTTCCATGTCTAAACAATTCATAAGTCTTGTAAACTAAATCCGCTCCTGATTTAATTCCATTATCACTTAAAATTTTACCCTTATACTTTACACCCTCAGAAGGAAAATAGTCTTCCTTCCTAAACTTAATCTTTGCCTTTTCACGTAATAAATCGTCCAGTCTCCCCACAAACAACGAAACAATTTTCGCCCCTGACTTTGCAGCCAATAAAGCCTGCTCTGGAGTAAAAATAAGTGTGCAATTTACAGGTATGCCAAGCGAAGACAAATGATTAATAGCTCTAAGACCTTCATCCATATTAAAATCAGAAGTGCATATGGGAATTTTTATGTAAACATTTTTAGCAACTCTATTAAACTTCTTATATAAAACTAGAGCCTCTCTTACCATCTCGTCATAATTTCCAGAAACAACCTCTAAACTAACAGACCTTCCCCTTCCCACATTCTCCAAGATTTTAACTATGTGAGAATACAAATCAACCTTATTTCCCTTGTATATCTCCTCTTCCATAGCCTGTTTTATAAGAGTAGGATTCGTCGTCACTCCCTCAATGACTCCAATTCTAGAAAAATACACTATCTCATCCAACTTTGCACTATCCAAAAATATCTTCATGTAATCACCTCAGAATAAAAAGAAAAGCAAATTATTTAAATGTGTTTGTCAAGCAATACAAGATGAAAAAAGAGATATTAAAGAATGGAACCATAGAACATCCAGCACTTACACGAAAATGGAAATTCAGCGAAAGATCAGCAGATACATTAACAAGATGGATGGGCTCTTGGACATTCATCATAATATTCGCGATAATCTTTATAACTTGGATTTCTCTCAACACTTATTTCTTAATCGCATATAACTTAACAGATCCCTGGGATCCTTTTCCATTTATCCTCCTTAATCTTGTCCTTTCCTGTCTTGCTTCTCTTCAAGCTCCAATAATTCTAATGAGTCAAAACAGGCAATCCCAAAAAGATAGGCTAAGAACAGAATACGATTATGCAGTAAATAGAAAAGCCGAAAGAGAAATCCAGGAAATAAGAAAACAACTCGATAAAATTGAAGGAAAAATAAGGTGAAGCTTAAACTTTCACACAGTCTGCGACTGTGAACGCCCAGAACGGTGTTTGGGGTTTTTGGAGAAATACTGTAGAGTTTGTTACTGACATAGATGAAATAGGTTTTTAATGAGAGAAATGATGATCAATTGATGATAAAAGGAAAATATCTCAACAAGAAAATTGGCAAAGTTGTCTGGGCTTTTCTTGGGATAGTACTTCATCTTGCGAATTTAATAAGTTTTATAGCGAGTTATTCTTTTATAAAAAATGCTGATGAGGGTCCTATTGCTTTATTTATAAGTGGCATAATTATCTTATGGAGTTTTGGAATTCTTTATGTATATTGGATAATTACTGGAATATATTTTGTTGTTAAGTATTTTACTTATTTAATAAAGAGGAGATCAAAAATATGATTTTTTTTCAAATTATACTGTTGATTGTTCTAATTTGTTTCTCTATTTATTTGGAATCTATTTTAGAAAAAGAACATTATAAAACTGGAGCTCCTTCTATAGGGCTAGGAAAATATTTTTTTGTTCCGATTTTTTACCCTAAACCCTTTTTTAAAAGAGAGAATTTCTGGGAAGGGTATGTATTGTACATCGCGCGTAATTTGTCTTTCATTTCAACCATTTATACAATCACACATATTTTAGGTTTAACATGAAAAACAAGAAAACAACAAAATCACTGTATGAAGAAAGTGGTGGAATTAGATTTGGAGATAGCTATTGGTTTGCATCTAATTACACTTGGCCATTTGCTAAAATTGTTGTTTTTAAAGATAAACTGGTTATTGTTTTTAATGCTGGGGCTTGGAATCCTAAAAAAATAGAATTTAAAAAGAAAGAGATAAAATATGTTGAGTTGCGTAGAGGTATATTTAGCAAGGGCGTTAGAATTCATCATAACAAATCAAGAACTTTTCCATTTATTCTTTTTTGGTCGTTTGATGTTAATAATCTAATGTCTCACATAAAAAACGCAGGATATGAGATAAAATGAATATTGGTAATTTGATAGGGGATATGATATTTGTTTTCGTAATAATCTTACTTATATTTTGGGGCATAATTGTTGTAACAAACATGATTTTCAAGGGCTTAATTTTGCATCATCTTTATAAAAATAATAAGCTCCATTTAAAAAAATACGCCCTGGAAGAATTTATCTGGACAATAAAAAATTGCTTTTTGTTTTATGCTTTTAGAAAGAAATACTATGTCGATTATAGAAAGATATATGGTTACTATCAAATAAAATCTCCAAAATATAGAGATTGGGTCGATAAATCTGCTAAAATTATGAGGATCGGAGCAATTGCTTTAAATATTTTATTTGTTATATCTTTGATAATTATTTTATTTTTACCCTTTTCCATTGATTTATTTAAACTAATTTTTAAAATATGAATGAATAGAGTTTGAATAAATTAAAGTCCACCTGAATATTCGACATCTTCTGAAAATGTTGGTTCTTCTTCAGAGTTTTCCCCGAATTTACCTGGATTGAAGGAGTCAACCATTTCATCAAAGTCATTTACATAAATTTTCATTCCTTCTGTTGCGACAAACAAAATTGCAATTGGTCTCTCTGAAAAAAAGGCGCCTTTCGCGTAAATATATTGACTATTTACTTCTTCAGAGATTGGTTCGAAAGATTCTTTGATAAGAACCTCATATCCTTTGCTATTGTTGATTGTTGTCATTCTTGCATATTCTATTTCTTCCCATGTCTTATCTTTAACATCTTTCCAGCTGTCAATGGAGTCATAATCCTCATCAAAAACATATATTTCCATATACATATAATCACCCGTTGGATTTCCTTTGCTATCGAATCCTTCAGAATAAAGCAAATAAGGCATTTTACGTCCACCCGATTCAAGATTTTCGGTTAAGGTATAATTTGCCGGAGGAATGAGAGAAAATCCAAATTTCTTATTGAAGATTTCTTTTCCATCTGTTACAATGGCTTTTTCAAACTGCCTATCATAAATTAGTTCCTCGTCTTCGCACATCCAAGTTATATTTGTTGATGGTATACAACATCTTTTTCCAATTTCAACAAAAGGCAGTTCACATTCATAATAAGGAATTAAAACTTCTTCGCCGTCTACAGTTTTGTATAGAGAATAATCGTCCATTGTGTCATAAAAAATGAATGCGCTGAATAATAAAACCAAAGCAATTACAATATAACCTATAATTTCATAAACTGAGATTTTTCTAGGTTTTAATATCTTTTTTACTTTGTAAAATCTAACAATCTCAGATATCCCTAAATAAACTTGAAGCAGACCTGCGATAAACCAACCTGCATCAACGCGAGTTATGTTTGTTGAAATTATAACTTGTGTAAAATTCATGACTCCTACAAGTATTAAGGTGATACCGAAAATAAGCAGAGTTGATCTATTTCTAAATATTAAAGAAAAGATACCAACAAAAATTAACACTGCTCCCCAGGTTGGATCTAAAACATTAGAAAGTATGAAATGAATTAAACCTAAAACAATAACCGTGATTCCTGACTTTTTACAATACTCGCTCAATTCTTTGTCCCAGAACATTTTGCTTGAAATATTTTTAGGGCTTAATTTCATAAAAATTCCATATTTTACCTACTTAAAAATTCTTGCATTTTAAACGCCCAGAACAGGATTCGAACCTGTGCATCCCGAAGGAAACCGGTTCTCAAGA
>CAZEOE010000009.1:0-3322 GCA_964513665.1 Candidatus Woesearchaeota archaeon
TTTATAAACTATTATTTGCGACTTTGTAAATGGATGATAGAGAATACGACGAATTACTTGAGAAGTCATATCTTAAAGTTAAGGTAGTTGAGAAGAGTAGCGAGAGATTCCAAATACCTAAGGTTAGCGGGCAGGTTTCGGGAAACACGACTGTAATTACAAATATTGTTCAGATTTCTGATTATTTGAGAAGGGATATTGGGCATATTGTGAAGTTTTTACAGAAGGAATTGGCTTCATTTGCAAAGATTGACAATGGAAGACTTGTTTTTAACACAAAACTGACTTCAGACAAAGTAAACGAGAAAATTGAAAAATATGTGAAGGAGTTTGTTGTTTGTCCTGTTTGCGGAAAGCCAGATACGGAGATTATTTCTGAAAAGAATTTTAAGTTCAAGCATTGTCTTGCCTGTGGTGCGAGGTCCCCAATTAAATATCACCTATAAAATGATATCCGTGAAAATACATAGATCTTACAGGAACGTAGTAGCTATCGCAGATTCTGATATAATCGGGAAGAAATTTGAAGAGGGGAATAGGCAATTGGATGTGAGGGCTAATTTTTTTAGCGAGAGAGAGTTGCAATTTGAAGAGGTTGTAAAACTTATTGAGAGCGAGGCTGCGAATGATTCTACTTTTAATATTGTAGGGGAGAAATCTATTAGCGCAGCGATTAAATCTGGTCTTGTTAATGAAGAGGCAGTTGTTAGGGTTCAGGGGGTGCCATTTATTTTAGTTTTGATATGATATACATAACAGGAAAGAAACTTTTAGAAGTTAAGAAGATGAAAGATGTTCTTGAGAAGAAACTCGGAGTCAGGATAAAATTGTTTCAGAATGGTGTGGATTTTGAAGGTGATGCATTGAATGAATTTACTGCTACAACTGTTTTTGAGGCGGTTAAATTCGGTTTTTCTGTAAGAAAGGCAATGCTACTTGCTGAAGAAGATTTTATTTTTAAGACTGTTCATATAAAGAGCCATACTAAGAGGAGTTTGAAGGAGGCTGTTTCAAGGCTTGCAGGGAAAGAGGGAAAAACAAGAAGAATTATTGAAAGCATTTCAGGGTGTTTTATAATGATAAAAGATGGAGAGGTAGGGATAATCGGAGACTCTGAGGAGGTTTTGAATGTAGAGACGGCTGTTGTTAATATTATCAAAGGTACGAAACAGTCGAACGTTTATAGGTTTTTAGAGAGGATGAATACCTTAAAAAAAGAGAATTTGTTTATAAAATAGTTTCTTAGGGTTTTATTTTCTGCAACGGAACTTTTAAATAGCAATTCATTTTAACTTTTTTTATGTCAAGATTGCAATCTTGAGCATTCCAAAGTCTAACGCGAACAAAGACTTTTTGATGTCCCGGTAGCTCAGTTGGTAGAGCACATGGCTGTTAACCATGGGGTCAGAGGTTCGAGTCCTCTCCGGGACGCTTTTAAGAAACAGAAAATAAAAAATAAAAAAATAAATTTAACCAAGTACTATCTGGCCTCTTATTTCTCCGTTCGGGAATGACGTGCTATGAATGTTTACATAGGTTTTTCCTGCAAGAATTTCTGCTTCTTGTTCTTCATCGTAGAAAAGGACACCTGTTTTGTGTTCTCCTAAATCCAGATCAAATATAACTGGTGAGTTAGAATTTACTCCAGAAAATCCGTGAATATGGGCACTTATTTCTTCACCCTTGAGTTTCTTATAGGCTATGTGGTATTCTATAGAGTTGTTTTTTGTATCCACATAGAACATTCCTGAGCCAGATGCAGGAGTTATTGCTTTTGGAATTTCGTATACTCCTCTTAGCTTGGCTTTCATCATAATTGGCTTATGAAGTGAGCTTATGTCTCCTGAGAGTATTGTTTTTCCAATCTCTGAGTCTGAATCTACATTGTTCTCTTTCGTAACAATGATTCTGTTGTAGTTGTTTATGTTGAATTCTCTGGCGGAAAACTCTAGCGAGCCTTTTCCAGATTTCATCATTTTAAACTCTCCAAGATAGTGGTATTTTTCTGAGGAGTTATCCAAAAGGAAAGCGTAGAACCTTTTATCTTCTTCGTATTCGGAGATAGATATTTTCATTCTTATGTTTAAGGTATCTATTCCGGAAGTTGACTTATGCATTCGTATAAATGCCTGTCCTGAAGCTTCTGTGCATTCTTCCTGAACTGATAATTCTCCATCTTCTTCACATATTGTGCTGTCAAGAAGGAATTTCTCTGAAAATTGAGTTGCTGATACAGAGCTGATAAGCACTGACAGAAACAGCACTATGAATAGTGTTTTTTTCATTTTACTATTCCTCCTTTCATCTTTTGCATAAAAATTTAGCTTATAGGAAGTATAAAAACTTAGTTTAGTACTTTTTATCGATGAACTATTTATTGTAATACCAAATAGCTAAAAGAATTAGTGCTATTAAGATAGATATTATGAGGATCATAAGATTTTTTCTCTTATTTTGTTTTTCTCTTCTTTCGTAATATTTCTCGTAGGCTTCTTCTATCTCTTTTTTTTGTTGTGGAGCGAGGCGCTTCTTTGGCTGGTCTTTAGAGTACTGGAATTTCATTAATCCTCCTGTTGAGACGCTTTCTGACATATTTTTGTATAGGGGAGAAAGATTATAAATATTTCTTTGCAGGTTTTATAATGATTAAAGGAAGAATTGTTTTGGGGATGTCTGGAGGAGTGGATTCAAGTGTGTCTGCGATGATTTTGAAAAATAAAGGCTATGAAGTTATAGGTGTTTTTATGAAAAATTATTCTGGGAGTAAGAACCATGTAAGCGGGGAATGTAGTTGGAGGGATGATTATAGGGAGGCTAGGAAGGTGGCAATTAAGTTAGGTATAAGACTTTATCTTGTGGATTATGAGAAAGAATATAGGGATGGAGTAATAGGGAAGATGTATAAGGATTATGCTTCTGGCTTGACTCCTAATCCGGATATATTGTGCAATAAGATAATAAAGTTTCCAGTTTTGTTTGAGCAGGCCAAAAAATATGGGGCTGATAAAATTGCAACAGGGCATTATGCAAGAATAGTTTGTAAGAAAGGTAAATATTTTTTATATTCAGCTAAGGATTCTGAAAAAGATCAGAGTTATTTTATTTATGATATGAAAGAAAAATGGCTTCCACATATTGCTTTTCCAATTGGAGATTTGACAAAGGAAGAGGTTCGGGAGATCGCACACAAGGCAGGTTTTGGCAATTGGGACAGAAAAGGAACTAGGGGAATTTGTTTTATAGGCAAGATGGATATGAAGAGTTTTTTGAGGAGGAAGATAAAAGAGAAAAAGGGAAGGGTTATTTTTCATGGAAAAGTTGT
>CAZEOE010000009.1:3422-6992 GCA_964513665.1 Candidatus Woesearchaeota archaeon
AGGATAAGACATCTAGGGAAAATGCATAAGGGTAGATTTTTTTCCAATACCCACAAGTTCTTATTTGACAGACCTGTTGAGGGTTTGGCAGAAGGACAACATGCCGTTTTCTATTCAGGGAAGAGAGTTGTAGGTGGAGGAGAAATAAGATTCTGAGGATTATCTAGTTTACGGCTAGTACTCTTAGGCATATAGGGAAAGCGTTTGAGCAAGATTTTTATAGACAGGTTTTCTATTTATTTGATGGAGTTTGATGAGGTTGTGAGAGAGAGGAAGAGTGTAAGAGGTTTCACACAGAAAAAGGTTGATTGGAAAAATATTCTTGATGCTGTTGATGTGGCTATTCAGGGACCATTCGCAGGGAATCATAATCATATAAAATTTTTGATTGTAGAGGATGATAAGATGATAAATGAGCTGGCTAAGATGTGTGAGCAGACTTGGATTGGAGAGGCGCAGGCTGTAGTCATTGTTGTTTCTGATGACACAACTTTGGAGAATCTCTATCATGAAAGAGGGAGAGTATACTCGAGACAACAGGCTGGGGCGGTTATTTCTACTTTTTTACTTAAGCTTGTTGATTTGGGTCTTGGAGCCTGCTGGGTGGGAGCTTATTCTGATAAGGATATAAAACTTAGTTTAAAGATTCCTGAAGATATGCAGATAGAAGCAGTTATTCCAATAGGTTATGACAGGGAACATCTTGAGAGAAAGAAAAAGAAGAATATAGAGAGTTGTATTTTCTGGGAGAGATGGGGAGATTCTAGAAAACCCGGACCTTTCGAGGATACAAAGAAGGATTATTCACCTATGTAATATGATTGGAAAAAGAGGTTTTTCTGAGGGTGTTTTGTTTTTAGTTATTCTGGGAGTTGGAATCTTTTTGGGATTGCTATTTGTTAGGATTTCATTTTATCAGGAAATATCTATGAGTCCTGAGGAGCCGTTAATTTTAGAGGGAACGACAGAGGTAATAATTTCTGAAAGTTTTGAAGAGGGCGGTTTTGCTAGAACTGACTATTACTTAGTGAGCGGTGACAATAGGTATAAGGTTGAATTTGGGAGTTATAGGCAGAATATAGTTTCTGGGATGCAGGTTAGGCTAAATGTTTTCTCACCTGAGGGAGTAGCTTCAGATGAACAAATATATTTTGTTGAGGGTATGGAGGTATTGGGAGGAGTTTCTTCGGCTCAGGAAGAGAATCTTGGGGAACAAAGAACTGCAGTTATAATTTTTAATTCCTCGTCTGCTTATTCAAATGATTTTATTGACGAAAATGGAAATGTTATAAGTGAGGCAGAGTTTAGGAATAAGATTTATGAGAGAGTTTATGATTTGAATTATCCGAAGTCTTTGAATAATTATTTGAGAGAAGTCTCTTATGGTCGCTCTTGGGTTGGCGGAGGCGAGGGAGATATATATGGAGTTTATGCGCTTAGTTTATCTCAATATGAGATATGCGATAAAGGTGCAGAGATTATTGGCAGTATTGGAGCAGAAATTGATTTCTCTCAATATTCGAGAGTTATAGTGGTTAGCCCTGTGGCATGTGATTATTATGGGGTCTCTACTTTAGGAAAAATTTATGTTCGAGGTAGACTTGTTTCTGTTATGGTTATGGCTGGATATAGGACTCTTTACGATATGCCTGAAGTGCCAACATCAGAGGGCTTGGTTTTATATCATGAGTTTGGACATGGACTTGGTTTGTCGCATGCTAATTTAGAGTCTTGTAGTATTGGGAGCAATGGAGAGGCTGGTCCTGTTGGAGAGAATTGTCAGAGTGCAGAGTATGGGGATTATTTTGATACGATGGGGAATAATCAACCTGGACATTTCAATGCATTGCATAAGGAGAAGGCAGGATTCTTTAATGATAATGAGGTTATCGAAGTAAATGCTGATGATTGGGGAACGTACACATTGAATTCTTTGAATATGGATAATTTGGGTGTGAAGATGATAAAGATAAATTCTCAAAGCGGATTGAGTTATTCTTTGGAAAGAAGAAAATTTACAGGTTTTGATCAGATTTTTTACGATATATGGGGAAGATGGACTCCCGGATTTTTTGACGGTGTTATCTTGCATTCTGATAGATATGTTCCAGGCGAAGGAGGGGGAGGAGATACACAATTATTGTTGCCAATCCCCACGACTGATCAGTATGCTGGATTTAGAGAGGGTGAGGAATTTAACGATGTTAAAAATGGAGTTCATTTTAAAGTTTTAGACGTTAGTGAGAATGAGGCAGTTGTTAAGGTTGGTTTGGAAAGTTGCGGGAATGGAGTTATTGATGAGTATGAAGAGTGTGATGGACAGGATTTGGGAGGTTTGAAATGTCTGGATAAAGGTTTCTTGAGCGGGGATTTAATTTGCGATGATAGATGTAAGATAAAGACTAATTTGTGTCAGGATCCTATATGTGTTTATCCTGCTATTCACTTGGGAGGTTTTATATGTGAAATTGAGTTAGATGGAGAAGTTGAATACTATAATTTGAGAAATGTTATTTATGGACAGGAGATGGATTTTGAGGATAGGCGATACTCTCAAAATATCGGGCATGCACCAGGTGCTGTTATTGACTCTTCAAGATTTTATATTAGAAGAATTATTGACTTTCCCTATTACACCGAGGTTAATTCGAGCAGTATTTATAGGGTTTTATTTAATTTTCCGACATCTTCTTTACCTGATGACTCAACTATACTAAGCTCTTCTTTAATAGGTTATGTGCCATGGCCTACTTCTACTATTTCAAATACTCATCCAAATGGAAACGACAAAATTCTATTGATTTCTAATCCTAATTATCCAGTTGATAATCCCTTGGAACTGGCTGATAGAATTGATTTAAGTGAGATCGAGCTTATTGAAGGGGGTCAGAGGGGAATTTTGGAATTTTTACTAAACGAAGAAGGAATGAACAAGATAAGCAAGAATTCAAATACTAAATTCGGAGTAAGAACATATTATGATGCAATCCCAAATTCTTCCAGGGATCTTGGTTATTTTGATTTAAGTTTTCAATTGGAGATAGCCACGCCCGATTTTCCAGATAGAAGGAGTCCATTTTTGAAAGTCATATATGCTCCTAAAATTTGTGGCAACTCGATCTTGCAGGAAGGAGAGGAGTGCGATGATGGAAACAGAATTGGAGGAGACGGATGTGATGATATTTGTATGCTTGAGATCACAGCTGATCCAGTTTGTGGTGATTGGGAAAAGGATGAGGGAGAGCAATGCGACGACGGAAACACGATAAATGGAGACGGATGCAATTCTTTATGTCTTGGGGAATGCTTTGACAGCGATTATGGGAATTATTACAAGAAGGGAACGGCAAGGGCATATTTGAGTGGAACAAATTATACAGATTATTGTTACTCTACTCAGTATAATTTAATGGAATACTCGTGTGTTGAAGGGCTTTTGACAAATTCTTCTTTCTATTGTGCAAATGGATGTTTGAATGGAGCATGCAGATCTCCTTCAGGATCTAGTCCTACGCCTGTCGCTCCAGGAGTTACAAATCCCTCTCCTGGGGCTGGGGCGATACAGTGATT
>CAZEOE010000009.1:7092-13773 GCA_964513665.1 Candidatus Woesearchaeota archaeon
TCTCTGCCGTTTTGATATTTTAAACAATCATTTATAAGCTCATTATTGAATTCTTTGTCTTCGGAATAATTTCTTAGTTTTGCACATATTTCTTTTTGTATTTCTGGGTGATATCTGTTTGTGAATGAGGCTATGTTTATAATTAAGAGTCGATTAGGATGGTTTGAGAGATCATCCAATAGTTCTAGAGTATATTTTTTATTCCCTTTGCAGGTTTCAAATATATCATAGTATTTGTTTGGATAGGGCTGATCGCCTGATTCGGAAATTTGTATCATTGCTTCCAAAGAGAGTTTTGATATTTGTTCTAGGGTGTAATCCTTTGGACTTTGGGGTTTTATTCTTGAACAGTCTAGAGAAATTGTTGAGAGACTAACTATACTAAGGACTGATAATCTGCCGAGGATATTGGTGTATCTCACAGAATACTGTAAAAACTCTATGTTTTAAAAATTTAGATAAAAGAAAAATAAAATAATAAAATAATAAATTGTATTTTTATTTGTATATTTCTATACCAAGCTCAGACATTCCTGCAGGCGTTGTTTTAGCAGGTTCTTTGAAGGCTTCTTTGCCAAGAACATATGGAGAGTTTACTCCTGTCATAATCGTAATGACTCTGACTTTGTTTGCAAACTCTTTGTTTATTCTGGCTCCTATTATGACCTGCGCTTCAGGGCTTATATTTTCTGTTACAAGCTCACCTATTCCAGCGAATTCTTCAAGTTTGAAGTCTGGTCCACAAGTTATGTGGATGAGTGCACCTGTTGCACCTCTGTAATCTACGTCAAGTAGTGGCTGTGTTAGCGCCTGTCTTACGGCTTCATCTACTCTTGAAGTTGCGTCGGATTCACCTATACCAATAACTGCAACACTTCCGTTTTTCATTATGGCAGATACGTCTGCATAGTCAAGATTAATCAATGATGGCAAGGTAATAGTCTCGACTAGACCCTTTATCATTGTACTGACTAACTCGTTCGCAACTGCAAATGCTTGTTCCATAGGCAGATTTCCTGCGATGTCAACAAGGCGGTTGTTGTCTATTAATATACATGTGTCTGTAACTTCTGTTAGTTCCTGAAGACCGAATTCTGCTTTATCATGTCTTGCTTTCTCACAATCGAAAGGCATTGTAGCAACAGCTATGACTACTGCTCCAGACTCTTTTGCGAGTTGGGCTACTACTGGGGCTGCTCCCGTTCCTGTTCCGCCTCCAAGACCAACAAGTACGAAAACCATGTCGGCTCCGCCCGCGGCTCTTTTTAGCTCAGATAACGATTCTTTAGCAGCTTCTCTTCCAATATTGGGTCTTCCTCCCGCACCTAAACCTCGGGTGAGTTCTTTACCAATAAGGACTTTTTCATCTGATTTTGTGATACTCAGATGTAATGCATCAGTATTTACGCAAAAAACTGACGCTCCAGTTATTCCTTTGTTAAATAGCCATGTAGCTGTATTGCATCCCGCACCTCCAACTCCGAAAACCTTGATGTTGGCTTTTCCAGCACGAAGCTCTTCGAAATTAATGCTGTGCGTTTCCGCATTTTTTATTGCCTCTTTTGCAAAATCTAGCACCATATTTTTCTACCTCCTTTCATTTTCATGGCTTTTTTAGAGAGAATTAGTTTAAATATTTGATTGTTCTGGAAAATTTTAGGTTTAGAGTTTTTTTAACTTGTCAATGAATATTTTTTTGAATTTTATAGGTATAGATGCTCCTGCGGCAGCGAAGTGACCCCCTGAAGAGGCGTCCGGAATGCCTTCAGTAATCGATTTTAAAAATTTAGGTAGATCTTCTTTTTTATCTTGCCTGCGACAGCTTATTTTTATTCTTCCATCTTTCTCTGAAAAGATTATTATTTTCTTATTCCAGTATTTTTCACCAAGTAGATTGGAGATGATAGACCCAAGACTTGAGGTATCTTCATACTCAAAATAATATCCTTCTTTGATTTCTGTCTTTTCTTTCTCAAATATTTCAAGCGTGTTATTTATTTTGTTTTGAATTATTTCTATGCCTTTTTTGAGGGCAATAGGCACTTGAGGGTTATCCGGGAATAAATCATATAATTCGTCAAGATTATCTTTGAAATATATTAGTGCAAGGGAAAGGTCCCATTGGAGGTTCCAGAATTTTCCAGATTTTCTTATTGTTTTGTCTTCTATTTCAAATTTATCGCCATATTTTTCAAGAGTCTTGCGCATGAATTCCTGATTGTTGAAATACTGCCAGTCAGATATGGATGCAGATGCTGTTAGCCAGTCAAGTTTTTCAAGATTAGATATTTTTGAGAAAAGATAATAGCAGAGATAGGCGGCACAGAATCCGTGAGAGTTTAGATAAACTGTTTTTTCAGAGTTGAAATCCTGAGGGAATAAGTGATGGTCTATCCAAAGTATTTTGAAGTGTTTTTCAGCTTCCTTTAAAAATTTGTCAGAGTTAATTGACAGATCGGAAAATACCACTTGCTTTATTTTTTCTTTTTTCAAGTAGTTTATAAGGACTTGGTTGAGGTCATCATAGCCTATAAGTTTTACAATGTCTGCCTTTACAACTTCATTTACGATTTTTGCAGAGGCTAGACCGTCAAGATCGGTATGCGAAACTATAGCTATTTTATCTTTATCATTCATTTCAGATATGAAGTCGAAAAAGCGCTTTTCGTTTCCTGCTAAAAACTTAAGTTCTTCCATAATGTTTTATATAAATAGCGTTTTTAGAGTTTGCGATTTAATTTGTGGGATAGGATAGCTCCTATGCCGACGGCGATTGCTACTGATGCTAGAGGGTATTTCTTTATATATTTAATAGCTTTTTTCTTTATATTCTCAACGTCTTTTTTTGAAAATCTGCTTCCTTTCATTTTACCTCCAGAGCTTGATTATTAAGCTTATCAAAGACAGAAATATACCTATTATTAAAAATGAGAGGGTTTTGTTTATATTTAGGTAGTCTATTAAGAAAAATGTTAGCGAGAGGACTATTAAACAAAGGGAAATCAGCATGATAAAAATTACAACTAATTGCCTTGCGATTGCTTTCTGAATTTCTTTAATTTTTGAGCCGAACGATCGTTCAATTTCAGTTTGAAGTGCACCTGTGACTTTTTTTAGACCAAAGTCAGCGATTTCTTTTATGAAGTCGAGTATATTCATATATTTCTAATGCGTTCAAGATATTTATACTATCGCGATCATTCGTTATTACTTTTAATTGAGACTATAAAATTATATTTTATCAAGTATTTTTGAACTTATGTTTGACTTTTCACAGAGCTTAACAAATCTTTCTGCGTCCTCTAATGTTCCAATTATTGAACCATAATGCATAGGGATTGCAAGGTCAGGTTTTATTAAACTTGCAGCTTTTGCGGCTTCTTCTGAATCCATTACATATGTACCTGATACGGGAAGCAGTGCAATGAAGAAGTTGTCGTGTTTGCTGTGACCTGTTAGTTTTTCCATTTCAGGGATTAGGTCGGAATCGCCTGCATGGTAAACTGTGACTTTGTCTATTTTTATTATGAACCCGAGCCAGCCTTCTGATTTGGGATGGAATTCTTTTCCTAGGTTATATGAGGGAAATGTCTTTATCTTAAAGTCAAAAAATTCTAATTCATCTTTGAGCTCTATTATTTGCATTTCAACGTCTTTTAATTTATTTATTTTACTTTGGGCGTCCGGAGGAGATAAAATTATTGTGCCTTTCTTGGATATTTTTTCTAGGTCTTTTATGCTACAATGGTCGTAATGGCTGTGAGTTATAAGCACAAGGTCAGCTTTTTTTATGTTTTCTGAAATATTAAACGGGTCTATAACTATCACTTTGTCTTGGTATTCAATTAAGAATCCTGAATGACCTAGAAATTCTAGGTTTATGTCTTTTATTTTCATCTTTTATTTAAGGGAAATTGCTGATTTAAAGTTTCTTGTTTTTTATTTGATTGATTCTATCATTTTTGCAAGAGAAAGCAACATGGATTCTTTTCCTTTGGCGCAAATTAGTTGAATACCAACAGGTATTCCTTGTATTTTTCCCGCAGGTGTTGATATTGCGCAGGTTTCTGCTAGATTTGCAGGTATTGTAAGTAAGTCCATCGCGTATATTTTTTCAAGACTCATTTTTTCTTTTTCTCCTATTTTCCAGGGGAGATGAGGGACTGTTGGAAGGATTATTGCGTCATTCTTTTCGAAAATCGATTCGAATTCTTCTTTGATCAGAGATTTGACATTTAGTGCTTTTTCGTAATATGCTCCTTGGAATTCGGCTTTTGTTATTTCACTTCCGCCTAATATTCTTCTTAATACTTCTTCTTTTGAGTGCTCTTCTATTTTTTTACCGTATTTTTTTCCATCAAATTTTCTTGTGGATGAGAAGAACTCAGAGAAGACTAAAGGAACATAAGTTTCTACAGCAAGTTCTATATGTTTTATTGAAATTTCTTTTGCTTCAAGACCATATTTTTCTAGAAATAATGCAGTTTTTATGTTTATTAGTTCTTGTATTTCTGGAGAAACTCCGTTTACTTTCAAGATTCCTATTTTTGCTTTTTTAATTTCACTTAATCTTATTTTTTCTGAATCGAATGAGGTGCAGTCTTTTTCATCTTTTCCTTTTATTACATCCAGGACTAGGGCTATATCACTCACATTTTTTGCAAGCACTCCTATTTGGTCTATTGACATAGATAGGTCAATTAAACCATATCTTGAAATTAAACCATATGAGGGTTTTAATCCGACTATGCCACAATTTGAGGCGGGGTTTCTTACGGAGCCTCCTGTGTCTGAGCCGAGGGCTACATCACAGAATCCTGCACATACTGCTGCTGCTGAACCTGAGGAGGATCCTCCTGGAATTAATTCAATATTTACAGGATTTTTTGTAGGTCCGAATGCCGAGTTTTCTCCGGAAACTCCTGCTGCGAATTCATCCATATTGGTCATGCCAATTATTAATCCATCTTCCTGCTTTATTTTTTCTATAACTGTCGCGTCATAAGCTCCTATGTAATCTTCAAGAGTTTTCGATGCACAGGTTATAGGCATACCTTTGACGTTTATGTTTGATTTTATTCCGAAAATAAATCCAAATAATTTTCCTTTGTTTTTCTTTTTCTCAAGTTCTTCGGCTTCTTTTATTATGTTTTCGTTTATATGTATAAATGAATTTATTTTTTTATCTTCTTTTTTTATCTTATCAAGATAGGTCTTTGCTTTTTCGACAATGTTCATAGGTTATTCTGGAAAATAAGCATTAAATATCTTTTCACCACTCTATCTTTTTAACCCTTATTTTGTTATATATTATTTCTTCAAGCACGTAGACTTCTATGCTTGTGTCAACTTGATCTGAAAAATATCTTATTTGGTAGTCTTTGTCTGTTTTAGGGTCGAAGCATTCTATAGCCATTTCTTTTGTTGCCCCATGGTCTATTAGAATTTCATGGGCGTCTACTTCTAATGTCAGAGAGTCTATCTTGATTTTATCTCCTTTCTTTATTTTTTCTATGGGTTTTGAGGCTTTTACAATTGTTTCTTCGTAGTCTTGGGCTTCAGCTTTTGTTTTTTGCTTTGTTTCAAGTATTCTTGGCTTGGATTTAGCGTATTCTATTCCTTCATCATCTGCGAATGCATCATCCAGAGAAAGCCCCTCCTCTTCTGACTTTGATTGCTTTTTTACCATAAGGATTTTTAGATAAAATCTATTTTTAAAGTTTGGGTTTTTGTGTAATTTGTGTAATCTGTTTCTAATTGCTCAAGTTGTCAATAAGGGACTACTTCGATATTTTCTATTTGTTCGAAATGCTTTTTATTTTTCGTTATTATTTTAGATACACCATTTGATAAATAGATGGCTGCTATGGCGCAATCCAATGGCTCAATTGTTTTTCCGTGTTTCTTTAATTTGAATAATATATCTCTTGCTTTTTTACAGGAGTCTTCGTTTAGATTAAGTGAATCATAATTTTTAAAAAAATTATCATAGAATGCTTCTTCATTCTGATGTTCTTTCTTTTCCGGATTGAGCCCCAACATTAACTCGAAGTAAACTATTTTATTAAAGACTACTTCTTCTTCAACATTTTCTAGCAGTTTTATTATTGCAACATTATTTTTAAAAAGGTCTATGAGCGCTGAGGTGTCCATACCTATCATTTTATCAATTCCATTATTTTTTTGTTAAATATATTTTTAAATTCTTTCAGGTTTTTTTCTCTTTCTTGCCAATCAACATTTTTTAATTCTCCAGCATATTTCAGCAGAGACTTACCGCTTTTATTTTCTTTTTTGCCTTTAAATTCTATTATCACATCTGAAAAGCTTTGGTTTCTTTTTTTTATTGAATTTAAAAAATCATATACTTCCTTTCTTATAGAGATATTCACACTCGCCATATGTACTCATATGAGTACTCATATATAAATGTTTCTACCAGGACTTTTTGTCTGAGATTATGAAGTCGTCTTCGTGCCTTGGGGCGTTTGCAAAAAAGGCTATTCTAAATTCAGGGTCACATTCTAATCCAGGACCTTCTTCTCTGAAATTGCTTACAGCTTCTTTATTTTTTTTCTGTTTTATATCTATTTTTTTTAAAGATTCGTGGAATTTCTCAAGTATTCCTGTTGCTTCGCTTTCTATTTTTTTTCGGTCTATCATTTTATAGTGTTATCGTTT
>CAZEOE010000009.1:13873-19241 GCA_964513665.1 Candidatus Woesearchaeota archaeon
TCACCGATTGCAAGGATTCTCATTTTTTCTTTTCTTTTTTAGGGATTTCTATTTTTATATGTGTTTCCTTGAGCTGAATATCTGAGACTTCTGCTGGGGAGCCATCCATAGGACATTGAGCGGATTTGTTTTTAGGGAATGCTATTACTTCTCTTATATCTGTATAGCCTAACATGAGTGCCACAAGTCTGTCTACCCCTAAGCCCATGCCTCCGTGTATTGGTCCTCCGTATTCGTATGCATCTAGGAGAAATCCGAATTTTTTATGGGCTTCTTCTTTCGACATGCCTATAACTTTCATTACCCTTTCCTGTAGGTCTGGGCTGTTTATTCTTATGCTTCCAGAACCTAGTTCTACACCATTTAATACGAGGTCGTATAGATCTGCCTTTACCTTTCCGGGGTCTTTTTCGAGAAATTCTAAGTGTTCTTTTTTTGGAGAGCTGAACATATGATGCTCGGGTTCCCAGCGCTTTTCTTCGCTGTTATATGAAAAGAGAGGAAAATCAACTATCCAGCAAAAGGAGAATTCATTCGGGTTGTTTTTGTCTTTTCTCAAGTCAGGCTTGTCTGAATTGTATTTCTTTTTTGCTTCATCGTATGAAATTACAGGAAAGTCGTGCAGATTGACATTAAGGACTTTTTTGAAAATATACTTGTATAGAGATTCCACGAAGTGCATGACGTCCTTTGATTCTACGAATGACATCTCTAAATCAAATTGTGTGTGTTCTGGCTGTCTGTCTGCTCTTAGGTCTTCGTCTCTTAGACATCTAGCAACTTGGAAATATCTGTCAAACCCAGAGATCATAAGAATTTGTTTGTAGAGCTGAGGGCTTTGTGGTAGCGCGTAGAACTTTTCAGGATTTACTCTGCTTGGGACTATATAGTCTCTTGCGCCTTCAGGAGTCGGCTTTACTAAAAGAGGCGTTTCAATTTCTATGAATCCGTTTTGAGAGAAAAATTCTCTTGCTGTTTGTATTACTTTATTTCTAAACATAAGGTTTTTTTGCATTTGAGGTCTTCTTAAATCTAGGAACCTATATTTCATTCTGGCTTCTTCACCTGCGACTTTTTCATCGGATATTTCAAAAGGAGGAACCGCTGATTTTGAAAATATTTGTATGTTTTCAGAGAGGACTTCTATATCTCCTGTCGGCAGATCTTTGTTTTCAGTTCCTGTTTTTCTATGTTTGACTTCGCCTGAAACTTTGATACAGTATTCAGGTTTTAATTCTGTCTCTCCTTTGATTACTATTTGTGTTTTTCCGTATCTATCTCTAAGGTCTATGAATATTATTTTTCCATGGGCTCTTATAGTGTCAACCCAGCCACATAGATTTACTTTTTCCCCGACATTTTCTTTTCTCAATTCTCCACAGGTGTGAGTTCTTAACATAAAAAGTTGAGTAAAACAACATTTTTAAGCGTTTGCTCTTGGTGAGTATATTGTATTTTGTATATTTTCTATTATAATCTTTACATACTAATAATTGTTTTAATTATGATATTTAAACAGTTTTATGGAAGCTCTTGCACCTTTATCAGAAACTCGTGAGAATCCACTTAAGCGTTTACTTCGACCGGTTGGCTTGAGGGAGGCTTTGAATGTAGGCTGGTTAAGGAGGGAGGATTATATTGGATTTGGTGATTCTTTGCGTACCTATATAAGTTCTTCAACTGGGGAAGGTTCTGCTCATGTAGCTCTTGGGAGACTTATTGGCGTGAGCGTTGATACGAGTTTTTTTCCTCATGTTATAAATGGGAGTAAGAGAAATCTTAATTCTCCAGAAGGTCTTGTAGAGTATACTAATGAATATCCTCATATGGGTGCTAATAGATTATTTTTAATGTCCAGGACTTCTGATGAGGATTCTCCTGGAAGAAAGTTTTCTGGGGCTGTTGGACTTGCTTTTTATAACGAAGATGGGCAATTAATGTTAAATCATACAGGTTTTAATTCTGTTGAGAGTGCGAGAGCTTATCTTTTCAACCCAAATTCTCCTCCTGATTCAAAGGCGAAACATCTTAATGGTATTATAGAGGGAATCTGCAAGTCTAGAGGTTGGACAAGGTCTGATGATCTTAAATATTATGGATTGGATGCCAAAACCAGGTTGTCCAGAAAGTTGAAACGCCTAGGAGAAGAATTAGGTTTGATGCCTGTTTATTTTTTAAGAGTAACTAGGCCTGAAAATCCCGAAGAGGAAACTGATTTGATAAGAAAACATATTGGTGAGCTTAGAGAAAAATATAGGAGTTAACAGTCTAGGTTTTTTGAATCGATTCTGGGGTCTTTCCAATTTGGAGACATTTTTATTTTTTCTGTGATTGGTTCGGATGAAATTGGTTTGTCGTTTTGACAGGTTATTAGGAAATCCTGACATATGTTTTTTTCGCAAATGGCTTTGGTGAATGAATATGAGTGAATTTTATTCTCTTCTAATTTTAAATTCATAGACAGGGCTATTAGGGATATTATAATAAGGATTGACATTAGTATTTTGCGCATGATTTTTCTGCTATAACTATCTTTATATACGTTTTTGTTTATTTGTTTTGATGGACAGACGAAAAGAAGGTATTTTACCTTTGGATCTTGACATTAAAGTTCCTGTATTGAAGGTTATGGATGGGAAAGAGACTAGAGATTTGTTTGATAGGGTTTTGGATTTATCTAAAAAACATAAAGATTTTCCAGGAGGTTATTGTGAGCGCTCTTCTGAATACCCTTATGATATAAGAGGAGGATATGCTCATTGGCTTGTTCTTGCAAATGAGGTATTGAGGGAAAACGGACAGAGGACGATTACTCTTGGAGATAGTGAATTGTTGTCAAGGCATAATTTACTGACTTGTGGCGTTTCAAGAAGTATTGGATTGGTTGTTTTTTCTGATGGGGAGCCAAATGCCAATATTGCGCAAGCCCTAGTTGAGGCGGGGGGTCAGGAGGGTTTTGAATTGCCTTATATTGTTCCCTATTCTTCTTTAAAGTTGAGTGATGATGGAAGTGTTTTTCATCTTAGAAGAGATTATTCTTTTGTTGAAAGTGGCAAATCTGTAGAGGAACGTTTGAGACTTCTGGATAAGCTTCATCTCCCTATACGAAAAGAGGGTTTATGGAGGCTTGATTTTGGTGGCGCTTTGATGAGGCTTACTTGCAAACATGATTTGACTCAATCAGATGAACGTCATGTGGTTGACTGGATATATTCTCAGCATCCTTATAATGATGTTTTGTCAATGGGAGATTTTGGCAACAAAGAATATGTGGCTATGGATAGAGTGGCCCATGGAAAAATTTTTGACACTACTGAGGAAGTTAGAAGACGGAAAGGTAGACTTGATCCCAATTTTTTAATTGATATTTAGAGAACTATTTTTTGTTATTTGATAATTTTACTTATTATTTCCGAGGCTTTTTTGGCATCGATTTTGCCTTTAAGCTCTTTCATTATCAGACCCATATAGGCATTCTGCGAAAGCCCAGGTTTTGATTTTATTAATTTTTCAATTACTTCCTCTATTTTATCATGTGAAATTTTTTCTATTTTTATGGCTTCTTCTAAGGGTTTGCCTTTGGCTATGTCTTCCATTATTTTTTTCACGTCATTCTCTTCTATTTTATTTTCTAGAAGGGATTCTGTTATTTTTTCAAGGACATTTAGTGATAGCTTTTCATTTATTATTTCTTGGGAAAGAGAGAGTTTTCTTGAGAGTTCTTTTTTCCAGAGAGTTACCATTTTCGCAGCCAGAGGAGCGTTTTTTTCAAGTATTTTTGCAAGCGTCTCGAATTCCTCTAGAGTTTTTTTATCTTCCAGGACTAGATTTATCAGCTCATTTTGTAGGCCTTTTTTTTCAAGTTCTTCTCTTATAGTCTGTTTTAACTTTGGGAGATTTTTTCTTATTTTGTCTATTTCAGATTTTGAAATTTTTAACAATGGGAGGTCTGTTTCAGGATACATTCTAGCTTTTCCCGGAATAGGTCTTAGGAATTCTGTTTTTCCATCGGGGAGCGCATTTCTGACTTCGCCTGATTTTTTCTTTTGTTTTATGTTTTCTAATTGTCTTTGGATTTCAATATCTATAGTTTGGATCATCATAGATGGGTCCTGAAATCCTTTTATTTCTACTCTTTCATGGCCTGATATGCTGACGTTTACATCTTGTCTAATTGTGCCTATGCCTCTTTTTACTTTACACGCGCGCAGTATTTCTCCAATTTTTAACGCAGTTTCTTTTACTTGTTCTGGGGAATACATAGAAGGAGATGTCGAGATTTCCACAAGTGGAATTCCTAACCTGTCTAGTCTATATGTACTTGAGTTTTTGTCTTTTGAGATTATTCTTGCGGAGTCTTCTTCAATCGCTAGTGATTCTATCTGGACTTCTCCAAATGATGTTTCTAGACGTCCTGAGTGCCCTATAAGAACGGTTCTTTGGAATCCTGATGTGTTTGATCCGTCTATTACTGTTTTTCTCATTATCTGCGAAGTTTGGTATATCTGGCAGTTTAGAAGGACTGCTATTTTCAAGGCTTCTTCAAGTGCTTCTTCGTCTATCTTCTGAGGCGGAGCTTCATCTAATTCAACCAAAGAAATTGAATCGTTGTATCCTTCATAGAAAAATTTTTTGTTTAGAGAGGATTCGTGAGCGACTGCCAAGTCTATCTCTCCTGTTTCCCCAGCTATAGGATGTAGCTCTCTTTCTATCTTGAAGTTTGGAGGGTCTGTTCTTAGATAGGATGGGGTTCTTGAAAATAACTTTCCAGTATCCAGCTGTTGATGTATTTCGAGTCCCGCTTTAAAACCTAATTTCTTATAGTCCATAATATGAATTAAGATACCTGGTTTTTATAGATTGCGAGAGAGGTTCTTTTTAATCAATGTGCCTACTTTTTCAAACATAGAGTTGTCTTTTCTTAGTTGGGCAGTTTAAAAGATTTTCTTTACCTGAAAAAAAGTTACTCTTTGTAACTTTGGAGGTATTTGGTATATAAGTTATGTGGGCGTTTGAAACAACTATTATATGTTGTATTATGTATATAAAGAAATATGCTTTCAAAAATGTATGAAAGAGGAGATGTGCGTGCTTCCAGTGAAGTGCAAGAGGTGTAATACGATATTTGACCTCTGGTACGATTTGCAGGAAGGAGATACAAGCAATAGACGAGGGCTTGCACAGGTCTTGAGAGACAATTTGTGCTGGCAATGCAGAGACGAGTTTGTAAGAGCATTGCAGGGCAGAATTGGATTTGATGACTTGGAATCGGATGAGTCCTGGTCTTTGACTATAGAAAGTGAGTAACTTTTTAATAATATTTTTTTCTTTCTTTTTTATGATTTATTAGCTCTAGTTGGATTAGTTG
>CAZEOE010000010.1:0-19120 GCA_964513665.1 Candidatus Woesearchaeota archaeon
AGGCCAATCAGCTTAGAAAAAAAGGGATAATGAATGAGATTGGTGAAGGGTTCTAAGTTCAGTTATTTTAATTTTTGAGTTTTTTATTACATTCATCTACATATCTCTGTATTTCTTGAGTTATTTCTATGTGTTTTCTTTGTGGGAAAATAACTTTTTCGTAAACAAATGGGTCAATGGCGACCCTCTTTGGTCTGTTAACGAAGAAAAGTTCTTTGAGCATTAAGGCCACGTGATTTGCGCTATCTCTATCTAGGCGAGGTGCAACTAATAATAAATCTAGATCTGAGTCATGTGCATTTCTTGTCGCTCCGCTACCACATAAGTATACTTCTCTTACAAGGTAGTTTTGTGGATTATTATGGTTTATTTTCGCTTCTAAATTTGCTAGGTAGGCATAAGCGTCTAGGACGATTTTTGACCCAGATATAACTCTGTTTGTTAGGTTGCCTTCCTGATCAAACATAGGCATATTGTATTCATACGCGCAAGGTTGTCCTTGATATATTAACATATTCTATTCGCACAGATCATACTTTTAAACCTTTCTATTTGTAACTCCTTTTAAGTTATTACTATTTTATATATTTTGAATGTGATTTTTGGCATTGAGTTCTCCTGCGATGTTTTGGAGCATTTTTTCTTTTACATGGGTTTTCCAGCTGTAATGGCTAAGGATCCATCCTAATTTGACAAATGCCACTTCTGGGAGAGTGTCTTCAAGATAAATGACTCCTGCTTCCGAGAGCTCTCTTGCAGGGGAATAAACGTACTCATTCGTTCTACCATAGAGACATTGAGTTGTCATACATATTACTAGACCGTTTTTTATGTGTTTTCTTATTTTTGTTAACCAGTTGTTATTTGAACCAAGAGGAACGTGTCCGAATCCTGTTCCTTCTATTATTACTCCTTTGTATTTTAGGGCGTAATAGTCAAGTATATCTGCGTCCTGTCCGGGATATATTTTTAGAAGGGCTATTTTATCTGTGAAGCTTGCGTCTAATTCAGGTTTTCTGTCTTTTCTTTCATTGTATTTTTCAAAAAACTCTATTTTATCTTTATCTATTTTTGCAAGTATTGGAGAATTGAGAGATTTGAATGCGTCTCTTCTTGATGAGTGCATTTTTCTCGCGGATACTCCTCTTATCGCGTCACAGGAAGTGTCATTTATGGAGGAGTGACCAACAATTAATATTTCTGCGCAGTCTGAGAGAGCCATTTTAGTAGCGCATTCTAGATTTAAATGAGCATCAGAGCTCGCTCGGTCTATACTTCTCTGGCTGAAAGTTAGTATTATCGGTTTGTTTATGTTCTTTAGGAAAAATGAAAGGGCGTAGGCAGTATAATGCAGAGTGTCGGTTCCATGTGTGATAATTATTCCTTCTATATTCTTGTCGAGAAGCATTTCATAAACTTTTTTTGCAATTTGTATCCAGTGTTCGGGACTCATATCTTCAGAGGCTATTGAGAATGGAGATTCTATTTTGGAGATATTGGCTATTTTTTGAACTTCCGGATAGAGGGAGATTAGCTCTGATAATTCCTTTAGGGGCTTTGCGCCTCCTGTTTTGTAGTCTATTTTAGATGCTATTGTTCCTCCAGTAATTATCATTCCTATGTTTTTCTTTGAGGAGTCATGTTTTGTTGGTTCTTTTGGGATAGTCTGGGATTTGTTTTTTTTCAAAATTTTATAATCTAAGATATTGTCTTTTTGAATTCCTATATTATATCCTGAGTCTAATTTAATAAGGGTTATTTCTGGGTCTGGGGAAGATAACATGGAGCCTTCTATTTCATCTAGAGGAAGCCTTATCTTTATTTTATCTCCAGGCTCGGCTTTTATTTCTATCACTATTTGAGTAAAATGTATTCATATAAAAATATATTGTTCAGAGGATAAAAAGATAAAAACCTTGTTTGAATTTTTTGTATATGGAAAGAGTGGTTAAGAGGAAAACTCTTAAGGATGGATGTTACCTTAGAGTTTTGTTTAAACCTGATTTTTTTATTGATAAGTTAAGGGTTGCTTCGAAGGGTTATGTTTTGGAAGTTGGACGAGAGGGACTATGGAGGTTAAGGCATCCAGCGATGTTTGATAGGCTTACGGGGACTAGCGTTCGAGGGTATCTTCGTTTAATAAGATCATTTGGAGACTTTAATAGGATTCGTCTTGGTGGAGATGAGCCAGATTATAGATATGTTGCGGAGTGAGATATTTTTATCCTGCAAGACTGTATTTTCTTTCCGCTCTTACTCTTTCCGCTCTTACTTTTGCTGTGGCTTGTTCTAGGTCAGCTATAACTCTTAATCTCATTTTACCGCCTTTGCTAAATGCCGTGGCGCAAATTTCTTTTCCATTGATTGTTAAATCGACTTCTTCTCCTCTCTTCAACTTTATTCCATCCGGAATGTCAATCTCAAATTGACCATGTCTTGCTTCAGATAATCTTTCTCTTATGATTCTACCAATTTCATAGTTTCTTTTTTCTATTCGTTTTGGATCTTCATGTTCGATGTTACGCGGTGTGCGCTCTTCATCTGGAGTAGTATATTTTCTTCCATTTACTCCAGTATATGATTCGTTTCTTGTAACTCTTACATCTCCAATTATACCTGCAATGCTTGCTCTACCTCTTAGTGGGAAAGAACCATCGATTGCTGATTGCCCATATTGATCTATTGCAGAAAGCTTAAGTTGAACTAAAAATGGAGCTTTGGCTGAATCTATATCCTGTTTGCTAGGGAATCTAAATGGAACAAGTGGAATACCTCTGGATTCAAGATATTCTCCATACTCTCCGGCATTTTTTCCGAATAATATCTTGGCTCTTTCGTCTTTATCTAATTGTTTTGTTTCCATCGGTTCTGTGCTTTCAATTATTGGCGCACTATTTAGAATCATAGCTCTTGCTGTTTCAGGATTCATATACAACGGAGACCCCCCCATAATTGATTCATGTATCCTTCTTAATTCGCGATAATTATCTATTAATGGAGAAGGATCTGCTATAATTGCTCCTTTTATTCCAGGAAGGTATATTATTCCTGTGCTTGTTAGGACACCTTCATCAGTGAAGGGTCTATATCTAAGATCTCTTTCACCTAGCCTTATCGCAACAACTTGTTCTGGGGAAGCAATTGCTCTTTTATCCCTTTTTTCAACTGCTTGGAATATGGTGCCAACTAATCTGGAAACTAGACCAACTCCTAATATCTTTTCTTGTTTTCTATATTGATTACCATAACCCATAAAAGGTATCTTTGAGAGCGATATTTAAACCTTTCTGTTTTGTTACTACTTAAGAATTACTTATTAATAAGACTTTCCTGTATAGGCGAAGTAATCTGCCTTGTTTTTACACATGAGACATTTTGACTCTTTGAGTTCTTTTGGCTGGTCTTCGGGGATGTTTAAGACCTTTGCTCCAAATGTGGCGCTTTTGTATTCTTCTTCGCATGAACTTTTTTTACATAGAGGGACAAAGGCTATCTTTTTATCTGTGACTGCTTTTCTTGCTTCTTTGAAATTTGATGTTTTTATTATGGATGAGACAAGGAGTTTTTCTGCTTTTTTAAGGAGGTTTTCCTGTATTTCTGCTAGAATTTCTTTTAGCCTTTTTCTTAACTCTTTTATCTTTATTTCTTCTTTCCAACCTGTGTCTCTTCTTGTGACAGCGACCGATTCTCTTGATAGGTCTTTTGGACCAATTTCTATTCTTACAGGGATTCCTTTAAGTTCCCATTCGTTGAATTTGAATCCTGCTTTGTATTCTTCTCTTTCGTCTAGTATAGGGGAATATTCTTCAAGCGCTCTTTTTATTTCGTTTGCTTTTTTTAGTACAGAAGATTTTGAGTCTTCAAAGAGAATAGGGACTATTACAATTTGATTTGGCGCTATTTTTGGAGGGAGTATGAGACCTTTTTCATCTGAATGCATGGCAAACATTACTCCTAACATTCTGGTTGTGATTGCGAAAGTATTTTGATAGACATAGCTCATTTTACCTTCCTGATTTAGAAATTTTATGTCGTAGGCTTTTGCAAAATTTTGTCCATCGTGATGAAAATCTGGTCCTTGAATGCATTTTCCATTTGGCATATAGAATTCCATGGAAACTGTATATTCAGCGCCTGCGAATTTTTCTTTTTCGCTCTTTTTTCCTATAAGGGATGGAAGACAGAGATAGCTTTCACAGACTTCTTTGTATATGTTTATTATTTCGTCTTTTTCTTTTTCTGCTTCTTCTTTTGTTGCGTAGACAGTATGACCTTCGTTCCATAGGAATTCTCGAGTTCTAAGAAATGGTACAGGGTGCTTGAATTCCCATCTTACTACATTGTTCCATTGGTTTAGTTTTAGAGGCAGATCGCGCCAGGAGCGTATCCATTTAGAATATGATTCATACATTATTGTTTCTGAGGTAGGCCTTATTGCGAGTCTCTCGTTTAGTTTTGTATCTCCTGCATGAGTCACCCAGGCTACTTCAGGGGCAAAACCTTTTACATGATCTTGCTCTTTTTTAAGGCTTTTTTCAGGTATTAATAGAGGAAAGTAGCAGTTTTTTATTCCTAAATTCTTGAATCTTTTATCGCATTCATCTTTTATTTTTTCCCAGATGGAATATGCGGTTGGTTTGAACACTATTGCTCCTGAGACATCTGTGTAATCTGCAAGGTCTGCCTTAAGCATTATTTGAGTGAACCAATCTGAGAATTCGTCTTTTTGGACTGTTATTCCTTTGGTATCTTTTTCCCTTTCGTTTTCTTTCATATTAGATTATGAAAAATAAGTTTATTAAACCTTTAGAAAATAAGAAAAATTTATAAACTTAGTTATATCGGTATAATCATGATTGAAACAGAGGCTAAACTTAGGAAATGGGGAAGGTCTATGGGGATAGTTATACCTATGGAAACTGTCAGGGAGGCTAATTTATCTGAGGGAGAGGTTATTGGATTGAGGATATTTAACAGGAAGAATCCTCTGAAGGAGACATTTGGGAAATTAAAGTTTAAAAAATCCACGGAAGAATTGCTGAGGGAAGTAGATAAAGAGGCTTGGGATGAGTGAGAGTATTTTTTTTGATACATATTCTTTTATTGAAGTTATAAGAGGAAATCCTAAATACTTGGAATATACTTCCTATAATCCTGTGACTACTATTTTTAATGTGGCTGAATTAAATTACGCGCTTAAGAAGGAGCATAGCAAGAAAATTGCAGATGATATAACGAGCAGTTATAGAAATTGTGTGACTAAATTATTTTGGGAAGATGTTATTAGTGCGATGGATTTGAAAACAAAACATAGGAATTTATCTATTCCAGATGCATTAGGTTTTACTGTGGCTAAACGATTAGGAATGAAGTTTCTTACTGGAGATGAAGATTTTAAAGATTTTGATAATGTAGTGTTTGTGAAAAAGTAAATTTATTAAATATTATATTTGTTTTTTTAGTAAGATGGTTAAAAATTTAGAGTATGGTTTGAATGGTCTTCCTGATTATTATAAAGAGGGTTTCTTCTCGTTCTTTGCCTGGAAATGTATTAGGGTGTTATTTTCCTCATAGCCATACAATCTACCTTAGGAATGATTTACCTATGAAAGAAGAGGCGTCTACTTTGCATCACGAAGTCGGGCACGCTATGGGAATTGTGGATGAGTTTAGGGCGGATGGTTATTCTGCCTCCCAGACTGGGAGAATACAAAGATGCTTGCCTTTAAGAAGAGCTTTCTGATGGGCCCAAGAGGAATTGAACCCCTGTCTCAAGGTCCGAAGCCTTGCATTCTATCCACTGAACTATGAGCCCTTTATAAGTGAGAAATAAGACTAATAAACTTAATTGTACGATGCATAAATATTTTTAAGCTGTCTTGTTTGTATTTTAAAATGAGCGAGGCGTATTCTGTTGGAGCTATTCCTTATGGCCATGGAAAATTTATTGTTGCAAGATATTATGATGGAGAGAGAGGTTGTGGGAGGATAGAGGTTGTTGGAGTTGCTGAGAGAGAGCATGTTTTAGAGGTGTGGAACACAGATGGAAGTTTGGGAAATTTAAGTGCTTTAGAGAGAGGTTTGAACGAGAAGGAAATAGGTAGAAGTTTTAGGAAACTTTTTGGTGTTAAAAATAGGAAGGGGTTAATTTTTAATTATCAAGAAGCTCTTCAAGGAGGCTCTTAAGAATTTTGAAATCCGCTCTTTTTTGAGATTTCTTCATACACTCTCCGATAAGGAAATTCATAACTTTTTTATCTCCTGATTTGTATTTTTCCACGGCGTTTTTGTTGTCTTTTATTACTTCAAGACAGATCTTCTTTATTTCATCTGAATCTTCTATTTTGGATGAGACTCCTTTTTCTGCAAGAGAGAAGGAAGGTTTGAAGGAATTCAATATTTCCTTTGCCTGGGATTCTGTTATTTTTTTGTCCTTGACAGCCTTTAGTAGCTCTATGAAATGCTCAGGAGAGATATTCAATTCGTCTATTGTTTTTTTATTATAATTTAAATGCCTTAACAGTTCTACTGTTATCCAGGGAAGAGTGAATTTACTGCCAAGTTCGGATGCGACTTTTTCAAAGAATTCAACAACATCAAGATTTTTTGAAAGGACTTCGGCGTTTTTGTTGTCTATTTCAAATTTTTTGATGAGTTTTTTCAATTTTTCTTCAGGAGTCTCGGGGAGCTTTTTTTTCATTTCCTCTACGAATTTTTTATCTATTATTATTTCTGGGAGATCCGGGTCAGATATAAACCTGTAATCATCTGCTTCTTCTTTGCTTCTCATTTTGATGGTTTTTCCCTTTTCCGAATCAAATCTTCTTGTTTCTTTTTGGCCTCCTTCTTTTGATTGTCTTTCAAGTTCATAATCTATAGCGAGTCTTATATTTTCAAGAGAGTTTACATTTTTTATTTCGACTCTTTCTGTTTTTCCAGGGATGTTCACATTAACGTCTGCTTTTATTCCTGCATCATGAGCTACTGCTTTAAGGTATTTTAAGTTGAGCAGGAGTTTTTTAAGCCATTCAACAACTTCTTCTGAGGTTGAAAAGTCAGGCTCTGTGACTATTTCTATTAAAGGCAGACCTGAACGATTATAGTCTACTTTTCCAGATTCCGGATCCCATGAGGCTGGATCTTCTTCAAGATGCATTTCTCTTATCTTAATTCCAAGGAACTTGCCTTTAGTTCCTAGTCCTGAGACTCTTCCTCCAGAAATTGTTGTTTGATAACCTTTTGGGAGATCTGGCCATGAGTAATGTTTTCTTTGCCAGTTTGTATTTTCATTTATATTGCATTTTAGCATTAAAGCTACTTGTATGGCTTTTTCGACTGCGCTTTTGTTTGGGGCGAATGGTTTGGAGCCAGGTAGACCGGTGCATATAGGACAGATAAATTTGTTCGGAATGGTTCCTTTTTCTCTGACAGCCTTACAACGGCAGAAAAGTTTTTCTTTTGTTACGAGATAGACATGGATTTCTAGACCTATCATTCCTTGGTTCATGAGATATATGGAGTTAGGCGATATTTAAATTTAGCTCAATTCTAATGTGTTTGATGTCTTTTCCAATCTTCTGTTTCGAATACTGCGCTTACAAGGGAACAGACTTCTTCACCTTCACATTTTATTCCGTGAAGTTTCATTCTTATCTCTTCAAAGTCTTCTTTTCTGTATCTTTTCATGTCTTCAAGGGAGTGGATTATTAGTTTTTCTACCTCTTCTTTCGAGGAACCGTGGTGCTCGACAAATAAACCACCTTTATCTTTCTTGTTTTGGATCCATCCTATTCCAGCCCAGGCTTCTTTGTCTTTCTTAGTCTCTGTTGCGTAGGCAAGAACGGCGTAGAGTTTAAAGCCTCGCTCGGCATGATTGTTTTTTTCGTTTAGGTCTATCTTTTTTACTTCTATATTTGAGCCATTTGGCACTACGGAACTTAATTCTAAAATATTGTAGTTGGCAATACCTGCGTCCCAGAGCGCAGCATCAAATGCACTTTTGTAAGTCCTTCCTCTTCCAGAACCATGAGTGACATAAATGTTCACCTTAGCATAATCCTCTTTTCAAGAACTTTTTTTTTATTTTAATGGGTCGGGCCCACCGGTGTTTTTTCATTTTCTTTTTTAGTTATTTTATTGTTTTTTTAATTAAAATTTATTTTTAAATCTTTCTTGAGAAAATTGTTTATCGAGGTATTTTTGTTATTTTTTTAGAAGGTTTTCAAGGAAATTTTTTGGTTTTGGGCTTTGTTGAAGATTTACACATTTTCCATTTTCACAGGAGTCTTCACAGGAATATATTTTTCTCTCGGCTTTTGCTTCTGAAGAGTCTCGGTTACAGTAGTATTCTATAAGGGATTTTGAATTTGAGGAATACACGTCCTTCCAACAAGCGTCCTGGAATTTTTCTGAACCTATTGACACATAGCCTGATTGTTCATAGTCTATTCCTCTGTCTGTTTCTAAACATTCAAATTCTTCCGACGCTGTCGCAATTTCTGTTTTACATACGGAGTCACAACCATCACCATTTACTATATTTCCGTCATCACATTCTTCATTATCTTCTTTAAGTGAGTTTCCGCAGATTTTCAGATTTACACATGCGCCTTCTATGCATTCTTTGTCTGCGCCGTAACATGAGATGAGGTATTGTATATCATCGTCTTTGCAGTATACTTCTTTTAGGATGTAATCGCCTTCTATCTGGTTTATAATACATGAGTCTTTTACTTGTTGATAGCCTTTTTGAGCTGTTCCTTGTTTTTGATAGTTTATTCCTTCATCGGAATCATAGCAGTTTTCTGTGAAGGTTTCTATTTTGCATTCTTTACTGCAGTCGTCATTATTAAGTGTGTTTCCGTCATCACATTCTTCATTTGTGAAGTTATTTCTTTCTAGTATTCCATTGCCACAAACATTCGCCTTGATGCATGAACCTTTGAAGCAGGCATAATTTGAAGGACATTCTTCATTTGAGAGGCATATACATTTTCCTTCTTTACATCCATTTGGACAGTCATAATAGTGATATTGCAGATTGTATTCGTTTGGAACACAGCTGTTTTCTATTAGTCTTTTACCTTTTGGGTCAGAGGGGAGGCATACGTCTATTACGGCATTTGGAGAGCCAAATGCTGCGGAGCCTTTTATGTAATAGTTTAAGCCGTTTGCAAATTCTCCGAATGCGTCCGTGTCTGAACAGTAGTCTGCGGAGACACATTTAAATACGTTTAGATAGGGCTGTTCTTCGACGATCTCTGAATAGAACTTATATTTTATTTTTCCTATGTTTATGGAATATATAGCTGTGTAATCATATTCATCTGGGAAATAACTGTCAAAAACAGGTTTCATAAAGATATTTGTGTTTGAGTTTATGTTTATCTGAACGTATCTTCCTGTTTCTGAATCGAGTATTTCTTTCAAAATTATTTTTAAGCCGTTTATATTGACTTCCTTGTCTTTTTCCAAGAAATTACCATCCTGGCTACAGCTGGCAAGAGAACAGTATCCTCTTCCTGCTAAATCAGTTTTACACATTGTTCCTATCGGGCAGACTCTTTCTTCTGAGTACATCTTTCCTGAATAACAGCTCAATTCGTTTATTGTTTCACTGTCTATACATTTGTCGTTTGAATAGAAACTGCCTTTGAGAATTATTTCTCCAGGAGAGTATACCCAGCCAAGATCATTCTCATTTTGTATTTGTTCGTCTGTGTCTATGCATGAAGCGACTCTTACATTTTTTTCTTCTGTGAGGTCTTTTAGACTTGAGCAACCCGCGTCATCCATATCTATTAGACCATCAAAATCGTTGTCGATTCTATCTGAGCATTGTGGAGGATTATAATTTATTTCAGAATTTCTGAAATCTATGCAGTCAGGATCTGAAAGTTCTGAATTTGGATTGAAGTCTTTGTATTTGTCAAGGTCGTTATCTATTCCATCGTCACATGGAAATACTCCTCTGTCTATCGGGAATTCATCGTTGTCTGAGAAGTCTTTACATGATCTGTCCCAATAACCACTGAAACCGAAGTCGATTAATCCGTCACCATCGTTGTCTATGCCATCGTTGCACTGTGTTTTCCAATAGACATCCACTTGATTTTCAGAATTGTCGCTTCTGTCTGAACAACTTGGATCATTAGGATAGTCTATTTTTCCATCAAAATCGTTATCTTTTTTATCGTTACATTGTGCTGATATGAATTTTTCGCTTTCGTCTAAATAGGAGTAGCAGTCAGGGTCGTTTTGGAAGTCTATTTTTCCATCTAAGTCGTTGTCTTGTCCGTCTGAACATTCTATTAAAGAAGTTTCTGTTGAGTCTACGGGAGAATTACATCCGGGGTCTTCCTGGAAGTCTATTTTTCCATCTAAATCGTTATCTTTGCCGTCTGAGCAGGCGCGCAGATTTAATGTGCAGTCGTTGTTGCAATAGTCTCCTGCAACAATATCTCCTTCAATTTGGTTTCCGTCATCACATTCTTCTCCATATTCTTTTATTGAGTTTCCACAAGTAAATAATGTGGATAGATATATTTTAGAGTAATCTTCTGCTTCTTCGATAAGAGAGACGCAAAAGTCTTTTGTGCAGAACGGCAAGTCTTCCGTAAGATATGAATTAAGAGAGTCGGTGTAGGTTTCGAATATATTTGAGGCGTGAGGTGAAAGATCTAGAAGGTATGAACTTCCTTTGAAGTCTTTGAGACTTACTACTCTAATAACAGAACCATAATATTTTTCAGTTCTTAAGGAATAACCTCCGCTAGGTATAATGATGATTTGATTAAATATGCCTTCTACTTCATTGTGTCTTTCTAGGAAGTAGCCATAGTTGTTGTCTACTAAAACTAGGCTGGTCAGTGCATCACTTTTTAGATTATTATGTGCTTGATATAATTGATATTCTTTGTTCAGTTTATTTTGATCTTCTGGGAGATTAATAGTTAATTTGTTTTCATAACCTAACCAACCAATTATTTCTTTGTTTCTTTCAGAGTATTTTTTTACTCCAAAACCCATTACGTCAAGTCCGTCTCCATATTCTCGAAACTCGCAATCTTCAATGCTTCTTAGAGTTTTTTCTTCACATTCTAAGTCTCGTGCATGATATAGTCCAAAATTGTGCCCGAATTCATGCGCGATCACGCGTGTGCTGTATGTCGTGAGACCATTAATCATTTGCCTTGTCGCTATTATATCTCCTTCTTCAGAACCGAATGAGGGTACATTTGACATCCCGAAACTGAATGCAATTCCACCATACCCGCAGGAGTTTATATAAGGGTGAAATACCACTATTCTATTGTATTTTGAAAAGTCTATATCTTTATCGCTTAATTCTATTGCTTTTTCGAATATATTTCTATAATCACAGTTAGTCACTATTTCTGATTTATCATCTATATCATAGTATCCAAATACATCTCCTGTTAGATGGGCTTTTCCATGCGAGTTTTCAATTATCCAGTCGTTTACTGATTTTTCTCCACGAAATTCTCTTTTTCCGAAGAAATATTCTTTCATTTCATCGATTGATTGTGCAGGGATCTCTGGATTTTCTTTAAAATTTAAAAGGATTACTGCGACTCTTTGTTCTCCGAGATTTGGATTGTCTTCTGAGGAGACGCTTCCTTCTTCAAGTATCTCAAGAGAGCTCACCTCGAGTTGATATTCCGATGATGAGATACCTTCTTCATTTATTAGATTTCCTTTGACTCTTATTTTTTCTCCTGAAATAATTTGAGGAAAGTTGTTATCAGGGAAAATGAGTTTTATCTCCTGATTTTCATTCTTTAGAAATATTTCATATTCAGCCTTGTTTCTTATGAAGTCTTCTATAACGTAGACTTCCGAGTAACCTTCGAATGTTTTTAGTGAGCTTATGCCTAGAAATTCTTTTATATTGTCAAAAAAACCTGATTCTCTTATTTCTGTTTCCGGGGAGAGATAAATTAAATTTTCATCAAGGGAATATACAGGAAGGGAAAGCAGTATAATGAGAAATAATATAGACGCTCTTTTCTTCATTTTTTTATTATGAAAATATGATATTTATACGTTATGGTTTGCGAAGGTTCTCGCTACAAGGAGAGGGAAGAGGATTGTTGCGTCTCCGAAGACTTTTACGGTTTTCGCCTTTGGGAGAATTTTTCCCCAGGAGACTGCCTCGTCCGGAGTTGCGCCTGCATCACTCCCATCGAATTCTTGGGAGTTATTGATATAGACCGAGAAATCTGCACCATTCCTTAACATATTGGCATTTAAAATAGCATGTTTAACTACTCCTGAACCGAGGATTATAATTCCGGAGCTTTTTAGTCCAACGGTAGTGTCATTAAGTTCTTTTATATCTGAGGCGAGGTCTATTGAGAATTCTTCTCTCTTACTTTTGAAAAAATAAATATTATCGCCAAGCGCTCCGTCGCCTATTGCTGGGCAGAATATTTTTATTTTGTTTTTCCAAGCCCAGTAACAGATACTTCTCTCATCGTTTATTTTTTCTCCGAGAAACCAGATTAGTTCTGAAATGGAGACCATTCTTTTTTCCTCTTTTTGTTTTTGATATATTTCTTCTAGGATTGGCTGAACGAATTTTTCAAAGTCAACATATCTGTTGTTTGGGACAAATATATTTCCTATTCTGTTTATTCCTTTTTTCCTTAATTCTTCTCCTGAGGCTTTGAAATCTCCAAGATGGAAATCGCCCAGACATTTTATTATGTCTTCTTCTATTCCTCCAGCAGTTGTTACTATCACATTGACTTTCTTGTTTTTTACAAGGTACTTGAAAATATCTCTTAGTCCTGATGAGACCATGTTAGAGGTATATCCGAGAAAAATGAACGAATTTTCTTTTATCATCTCATTTATTATAGAAATTGCTTTGCTGAAATGGGATGCCTGAAAACCTGTTGAGGAAAAACTATCAATTATCTCTCCATAATTTACACCTTTATCGAAGTCGTATCCTTTTATTTTTGTTCCAGAGGATTCATCGCTTTTTCTTAGGAGATTTTTTCTTGCTGTTTCAATTTTTGACATTTTATTTTGAGTTACCTCCAAATCTTCTTTGTCTTAAAGAAAATTCTTCTATGGCTTTTCTTAGATCTTCTGGTTTGAAATCAGGAAAGTGTTTTTCTGTGAAATAAAGTTCGGAATATACGGATTGATAGGGCATGATTCCTGATGTTCTCATTTCACCACTTGTTCGAATTATTAAGTCAGGGTCTGGAAGAGTTTTAGTGTCAAGGTATTCTTTGAAACTTTCTTCATCTAGGTTTTGTTTTTTAGACTTTATGATCTTATTTACCGCTCTAATTATTTCGTCTCTTCCTCCATAGTCCAGAAGTATTTGAAGTTTTAGACCAGAATTATTCTTGGATTCTTCTTCTAATTTTAAAATATCTGCAGAGAGCTCTGATGGAAGACGGTCTTTTCTCCCTACATGGGTGAATTTAACATTTTTTTCTAAGATATATTCTTTGAGTTCTTTTATGACTTTTCTCATAAGGGAAAATAAAAAGTTTACTTCTAGTTTACTTCTTTTCCAGTTTTCTGTTGAGAAGCCCCAAATTGATACATATTCTACTTTAAGTTTGTGTGCTTCTTCAAGCAGGGCTATTATATTTGATTTCTCTGCTGATTTCTCGTGCCCAGCTATTTCTTTAAGGCCCTTGCTTTTAGCCCAACGCCGGTTTCCATCTGGGATTATTGCGACATGTTTAGGTATATTTTGCATGGAATTCAAATAAAAAGGCTGTTTTAAAGTTTATCTTTCCAGTTTTGTTTCTTCAAGAAAAGAAGACTTGAATTTTTCTAAGTCCGAGGTTTTTATTCTGGCTCCGACAGCGTCTTCATGTCCTCCTCCTGAGCCTTCTACTT
The DNA here is from genome assembly GCA_964513665.1 of Candidatus Woesearchaeota archaeon. Taxonomy (GTDB): domain Archaea; phylum Nanobdellota; class Nanobdellia; order Pacearchaeales; family GW2011-AR1; genus UBA73. The sequence continues at coordinate 13,891 of CAZEOE010000010.1, forward strand.
TTTTTAAAACAGCGCTTAGTATTTTTCTTACATTTTTGCCTCTTAGAGAAATATTACATATTTCCCCGTTTTTGTATGCAACAAGTATATGTTTTTCAGGATAGATATAGCAGAGTTCGTTGGAGAGATCAGAGCTTATACTTAGCTCTCCAGAGTATTCAAAAATAACTTCTTTTTTCTTTGCGTTTGACTTGGCTCTTTCAAGTAGGGCGAGGTATTTTTTATTTATTTCCAAGTATTTTCTTCTAAATGGGTAGTTTGAATATTCCTCCAGAAAGACTTCTTCAGGGTTTTTTGCTGATATTAGAAAGTTTTGAAGTTTTATTACATTTGTTATAGAGTCTTTAAGTGCAAAGTTAAGAATTCTTGCTATTTTGCCTATTTCTGTCTTATATAGACCTTCAAATGGACTATTTATTTTTCCCCAGAAATTAGAAAATCTTTTTTCGAACTCTTCTGAGAACTCTGGGAGGTAATGGTCTGCTAGGCACCCTACCATAGCCAGCCAGATATCTTCCTTTCTGTTTGTTATTTTATATGTCAAGAATGTTGTGGGTTCATTGCTTTTGTTTTTACCTGAATTTCTTGAAGGATTGTATACATGTAAATTGGGAAAATCTTTTTCGAATTCTGCAATTGGCATTTCGTGATGGTCTATCCAAACAATCGGGAGATTCATTATTTTTATTTCTTGCAGAAATTCTTTAGATAGGGAGTGTTTGTCAAGTATGAAGATATAGTCTGAGTTGAATTCTATGGCTTTTCTAGCATACCCTTTGTCCAGGTCTGGGAAGCTTCTGACTACGACTCCTTTTCCCCTGTCCAAGTATCTTCTGAGGAGGATAAAACTACACAAACCATCTGAATCGTTATCATAGTAAAAAACAGGGTTTTTTGCGTTGTCGAGGTGTTCTTTTATTTCAGCTATCTGCTTCTCTGTGAGCATTTTTTATGGAGCCCTATTTATTATTTAAGCTTATCTTAAAGAAAATAAAAATAAAAATAAAAATTAGAATCCTATTTTGTAGGTTACTCTTACAGATGCTCTTACTTCGCTTGTTTTTGGGTTAATGCTTATGGCTGCTTCTCTTGCTTCAGAACCTGCTGCGACCATATCTATGGCTTCTGCAGAGTCATAGCTTTTCTGATAGTAGACCCACGGCGCATAGTTAAACTCGGTGCTTTCTATAGAAACGAGCCTTCCTATTTTTTTACCTATTCCCGCGGCTGTGGATTCGGCTTTTTTCTTCGCATCTTTTCCAGCTTCTTCCAGGGCTTTTGCCTTGTATTCATTCTGTTTTTCTTGCGAAAGCTCAAAGTTTATGTAGCTTATCAATGCACCTGAATTTACAGCGACGTCTACAACTTCTGGGGCTTTTTCAAAGTCTGACAGTTTGACAATTATCATCTGGTTTCCTCTGAATCCTTTCTCCCTGCTACCTCCCTGAGGCGTCCATTCATAATCTGGATAGATGTTGTAGTTTTGAAGCTCTATATCTTTTTCGTCTATTCCAATGGAAAGAAGTGCGAGCATAGTTTTGTCAGATATCTGCTTTATGCTTTCCTGAACCGACTGAGCAGTTTTGTTTTTAACGTCTATCGTGATAGACACTGATGTCTTATCAGGGATTACTTCTATGACGCTTTCTCCCTGTGCACTGACTATTGCACCTGTGCTTCTTGTTATGAAGAATCCTGCAAACAAAATTCCAAGGATAAGGATACCGACTAATATTCTTTTGTCCATTTCTTTTTTACCTCCTTTCATTATTCTTTTCTCCAGTTCCATAGAACTAAGATCAAAAGACTAAACCAGGCACCCATCAGGAACCAGGCCCATGTGTTTAATTTGCTTATTTCTGAATATTGAATTTGTTCTTCTGCTATTTGTTGCGGAGCGTCTTGGGATATTTTTTGGTCTGAGGCTATAGATGCAGACTCGACGTATTCCACTGGAGCGGGAGAACTTGGAGAGCTGTATTTTTCTCCTATATTTAATGTCATTAAAACAAGGGCGATTGAGAGTGTAATAAGGAGTGATGGAAGGATTCCTGAAAATAATTTTTTAGGCATGATTATTATCTTTTTATTTGAGATTTTATAATACTCTATTTTTTTTCCTTTTACGCTCCAGAGAGATTTTTTTGTTTTTTCAATTAAACCTGACTGGATTAAGTTTTCAAGATTATATGTTACTGTGTTTAAAGGTAGATTGAGTGCAGAGGCAATTTCACTTGGACTTTTTTCTTTTTCAATTAGGGAGTTAAGTATTTTCTTAGCAGTTTTGTTTGAGATTACTTCTCCGATTCTTTCACTTCTTGGATCTTCTAGATCTATCATAAGACTTTTTTCACTCATACGATGATAAGATGGAGGTTATTTATAAATGAATCTTTGGGTTCTATTCTGTTTGAAGCTATTCTGCTTTTTCTATTCCTGAAGGAAATGTTTCTCTTCGGGCTATCAGATTTTTTGCTTCGAGAGTTAGTTCTCGGTAGAAGGCTTCACCTTTGAATCTGTTACAGTATTCTTTCATTGATTCTCTATATATTGATATATCTTCGTCATAGATTACATTTTCAAGACCATATAGAATGTTGTCAGGAATTGTTTCTCTCTCAATTGATTATTTTCATTTGTGTCTTTTTCTGTTTTTAAAGTTTTTTTAGATTTTGTTGATTTTTCCAGTAGCGAAAAATTTAGGGTATTTTCAAATAAAAATATTTAAATACTCTTTGAACATTTCAGAGGAATGAATAAGTGGATGGAGCTTTTGGTTGGATTGATTTTAGTTGTTGTTCCTATATATGTTGCATTTTACTCTGCTGACTGGTTTGGAGCAAGCTGGGACTTTTGGAGCGCCGCAGGAGAGTTCTTCAAAGGTGGATTGTTTTGGATGGTTGTTATGATTGGTGCTTTGTTTGTTCTTTTGGGAATTTCAGATATAAAAGGCTGATTTTGTTTTTTAGCGGATATTTTATTGTTCTTTCAATTCATTTGTGTGGCTTGTGCTGGTTTAGGGGTTTAGCCATTCAGAATCCATAAATGCTTCTAATGTTGTTTCCTCTTCGTTTGTTCCGAAGATTGCAGTAGTTTGATACATTCCTCTGGGAGTTTCACCATTTCTTACCTCATATACTAGAGTATAATGCGGACCAGGGAGACTACCTTTGTGTTTTTGCATGTGTACAGAAGTTAATCTATATGTGTTGCCGTTTAGATAAGGAGTTCCGTCTGGTCTTTGATCTAATCTTGGAGGATTTTCTCTAATTAAATCTACCATAATATCACCGCCATAATTTATTAACTTTCTTCTTATTTCTTCGGGAATTTCAACATGTTTTTTAGTCATAGGGCTTCTTAAAAAAGATCTGCTTTTTAAACTTTTACTGAGCTCCTTTTATTTTCGATAAGATTAAAATAGTCAAAATAGTGGAACGCCCGGACCAGGCACGGAATAAAAGCGTCTCAGTTGGAAGCTAATTTCCCAAATCCAGTCTTAGGAAGGTTCTTGCTAACTTCCAAAATCTCTATACCTAAAAGTCTTCCTTCAGAATCTAAATCAACATTTATGCTATCGTTCAAGGAAATTGTTTTTTTAACTTCTCCAGCAGAAATCTCTTTAAAGTAAATATATCCTGCATCTGCTTCAGCATCTATTTCAGTTCTCATCTCCACATAACACTTATAACTTTTATAAAACTATCTTTTCTAGTCCAAACAATTTTTAGAACCTCAGATTTTATTTTCTTATGAGATTCTATAATGTCTCCCTTTGTAACATTGTAATCAGGCATTTCTATACAATCTTCAATCCATGAATCCTTTATACCTCTTTCTCTCATCCTCTTTTTAGTATGTTCTGTATAAAATATCTTCATTTAATTATTAAAATGACTAGATGTTAAATAGTTTTCTAGAATAATTAAAATACTTACACGCTCGCCATTTTTTATTTTCTATAAGATGAATGGAACGCCCGGAACAAAGTTCCTACCAAATTGACTAAACTAAGGGCGTGTTTTTTACAGGTTGTTTGATATAGTTATGATCTCACAATTTAAAGATTTTTCCTAAAGAACTTTTTATTTTTGAGCTATTGTTATAAGTCCATTGTGCAGCATCAGAATAAAGTTTAAGTCGGTGGATCTGAGATCTTTCAGGGTCGTGTAACTTAAGCCAATATTGCCAACTAAATGCTCCAATCCACCCAATAGTTATTATTTCAGGAATAAGATTGATTTCTGAGAGAGACAATTTTCTATGTAAATTGTAGGATTTAATAAATTTTGTAGCCATTTTGAGGTTCAGTCTATGCTCTTTTTCAGTTGTTGCAGCAAACATCAAAGCTATGGCAATATCGGTTATGAAGTTTTCATTCATAGTGCCAACATTTTCAAAATCTATTATTCCAACCAATTTATTATTCTTCCAAAGCACATTTTCCGGATTTAAGTCTCTATGTAATGGATATTGCGGGAGAGAGTCATAAACTTTACTTTTAATAAATCTCATTAGTTTGATAAATTTACCTGACTCTATAATAAACAGTTTATTATATTCTTTTTTATTTTTGATTTTTCTAGTTTTTTTCAACAATTTCTCTAAATCATTAATTGTGGTTTTTATATCAAAATTAGTGGTTTTTGGTTTACCGTTTGATACATTCATTTTTTCAATAGTTAAATGATATATCGCCATCATCTTAGCCAATTCAGAAATATGTCTTAATGAAAGTGGCTCTACAACTTCTCCTTCAATGTATTTATAGAGCCACCAATTCCCATTATTATACTTTATCAACACATTTCCATTTTTTGCTTTAAGAGGTGCTGGAATCCTATATGGAAAACCTTTTTCTTTGAGTTTAGTTAAATAGAATAGCTCAAATCTAAGATCTTTTAATTTTCTGAAGTTAGGGGCTCTTCTTAGTATAAACTTGCCTTCTTTTGTTTGAACTACCCAGTTATGATTTGATTCTCCCTTTGTTGATTTTTTATAAGAAATTAATTTGCCTATATCCCAATTACTTAACAAACTATTAACCTCTTCTTCTGATAGTTTCATTATAGATTTAATGAAAGAGCCGTTAAATCTCTTTCTATTTTAACACCCTTGAAAATAGTGAAAATGTGTGAGACGCCCGGACCAGGAATCGAACCTGGAAATCCGTAGAGGAAATCAGTTTTCGAGACTGACGCAGTACCATTGTGCCATCCGGGCTTAAATT
>CAZEOE010000011.1:0-2092 GCA_964513665.1 Candidatus Woesearchaeota archaeon
CTTTGTTTATAACTTAGCCAAAAAGACGCGGACGATAGAAAACTATCTTTCTGCCTGTGAGAGGTATGTCATATAGGGGTTGATTTTCTATAAATTCTCTGCCATAGGCTCGTCTGTGATGCACTGTCATGGCTATTGGGTCTGAGATTACGCCCAGATGATCCAATCGGTGTAGGCCTATGTCAGGAAGGTTCGAGTCGTCAGGAAATTCTATAAGGCTTCTTCTTGGTGTGAACCATGCAACAAGTCCATCTTTTAAAGGGGTTCTTGAAGTTGGAAAAACAGACAGACGCCATTTGGCATATGTTGGGGAGATTTGGGAATCTTGATCTGTTATACCTATGAGATAAAAGGCTGTACCTATACAATTTGAAACTCTATTTGGGTTTGCCAATACGTCAATTAATCTTTCTGTGAAACAGTTTGTTTTTGCCATCTACCTTGAAGCCTCCATACGCCTTTTCTTTCTGATTTGTCTATCTGTCATAATTAGTTTTTTTCTTGCTGCTTCAGGATTTAATCTGCATAGGTTAAGTATATCAAGCATGGATTCAAGTATTTCTTCATATGTTTCTCTTTTATGAAGTCTAAGTTTTTCAAGTCTTAGCTTTGTTTTCTTGCTTAATTTTATCGTCGTGATGTTGCTTCTGTCTACTTTCGTATCTTGGGAGTCCATGTTTAGTATACCAAGGTATACCTATTTAAACCCTGTTGTAGTTGAGTATATAGTTGTTACTTGATAATTAACTATATTTGTTATCACCCAAAAGTTTATAAATAAGCAAAATGCCATAGTTTTAACTAAATTTAAAATGAAACCACAAACCATGGCAAACAAAAACCTATTGGTTTTACTTGTTGGTATACTGGCATTGGCCTTGTTCAGCACCGCAAGCGTAAGCGCTTTCGGAACAATTGCTGATGTAGAGGTTAGTGGAATAGATGCACTTGGCGGAAGCGTCAACCTTGCAAACTTTGCAGGGGATAAGGTGCCTGTTCTTGTAACCTTCGGGGCTCAACAGCCGGCTGAAGATGTCAGAATAAAAGCCTGGATTTCTGGTGAAAGAGAGAACGCCGCAGTCTCTGAGCGATTTGATGTGATTGCTGGAAGAACATACAGTAAAGTATTGTATGTCCCAATACCATCAGACCTTGATGAAAGAGATGAATCAAGGAAGCTTGAGATTGTAGTTGAGAGCAGAAATGCGGGAACCGCTGCTGAGGTCACAATAGACCTCACTGTTCAAAGAGAATCCTATAGGATAGAGATTCTTTCTGTACAGATGCCTTCTAAAGTTAAGGCAGGCGAAGTTGTTCCTGTTGATGTAGTTCTCAAGAACAGGGGAAGACAATTTGCTGAGGACAATTACCTTAGAATTGTTGTTCCTGAATTAGGTCTTGAAACAAGAACCTATTTCGGAGATTTGTCTCCTGTTGATCAGGGCGGACATAACCCAGAAAAGGAAGACGCGGTTGAAAGAAGAGCTTTCTTGAGATTGCCTTCAACAGTTCAATCTGGACTTTACACAGTTCAGCTTGAAGCCTTTAACGAGGACTCTGTTGCAAAGGCTGAAAAGAAGCTTTTGGTTGCTGATGCAGGAGCGGACACATCTGTTGTTGCTTCTTCTTCAACAAAGACTTTCAGCGTTGGACAAACACAGGAATATACAATGACAATTGTAAACAGGGGAACATCTGTTGGTATTTACGAATTAACTGTAAATGCTCCATCAGAACTCAACGTAGACGTTGATGAACCTGTTGTTGTTGTACCTGCTGGTTCAAGCAGAAGCGTTAAGATTAACGCTGAATCTTCTGACGAAGGCGTTTACACATTTGCTGTAAACGTTGAAACCGAGAATGGCCAAGTACTACAAGAGAAGAGTTTCAAAGCTAATGTAAAGGGAACATCAAGCGCAGGAGTTGCTCAAAACACAACTTTGCTTTTGACTGTTATCTTAGCAATAGTCTTTGTAGTCTTGCTTGTTGTATTGATTGTATTATTGACAAGAAAACCAGCTAAAACGGAAGAGTTCGGCGAGAGCTACTACTAAAACTTTTTATTTTTTTATTTTTTTATTTTGTATTTATT